>JBDTPM010000044.1:0-2498 GCA_039932695.1 Gallionella sp.
CTCATGTCCTGCAGCGTGGCAAAGCTCGCCTTGCCCATCACGCGCTTCAACATCATGCGCCCGGCCACCGCAACATGTAGCTGCATAGCCTCCAGTTCGTCATGTATCTTCTCGCCGAAGTCCTTGTGCAAGTCGCCAGCATAATGCTTGCGATCGAAGTCGTTCGGGAAGGCGACGCCTATTTTGCGCAGTGCAGCAAGTTTGGCGCGACGGTCCGCGATGATCTGGTTTTCGTCTTGTTGAGGAATGGTGTTTTCGGTTGTCATGGTGCCTGGATTTCAAATAATTTAGTGTGACCCTGAAACTCGCCCTGAAACCCGCAAAGAAGAGCTGGCCGAACTTCGGGATCTCAGGTAAAAGTGCTTCGCTATGCTGCACGCCGGAGACTTTGGATTGTGGCACGAACTGGCTATTCCATGCAATTCCAGCCATGAATCCTCTCCGGTCAGAGCCGGGATAGCCGCAGCATGGAAATGCTGACGATGGGATGGATTTCAATTGACCGTAAACATGACCTGAGAGTAACCTTTGCGGAGTAGTGCGATGAAGGGGGCATCTTGAAGCATGTTTCGATCACGAACCCGAACGCTGCGGCCCAGACCGGTTCGCTGCGCTCGGCTATCGCACTGGCCTATGCTGAATCGACGCACTTGTTGCACGTGCTGCATGCGCTGCAACAGCAGTTCCTGCATATCTCCGATGCAGCTGTACAGGAAGTCGCCGCACATCTCGATCTTCCGATCAGCCAGGTGGATGCGGTGGTCGAGTTCTATTCTTTCTTTCACAAGACCCCGCGCGGACGATATGACATTCTGTTCAGCAACTGCACCAGTTGCGGCTATTTGGCCGGGGGGGTGGATCTGCTGGATATGCTCGCCCAGCGACTGGGCATCACTACCGGTGAGACGCGGACAGATGGCCGGGTCAGCATAGACCAGACTTCCTGCATCGGCATGTGCGACCATGGTCCGGCTTTGCTGGTCAATGGCACGCCTATCATTGGTCTGGATGCGTCGAAGATAGCCAGTATCGCTATGCTGGTTGAGGCTGAGACACCGCTTGCAGACTGGCCTGCCGAGTGGTTCCAGGTCGGGGACAATATTTGTGTCAGCGGGTTGTTGTTAAACGATGATCTTGTGGCGGGGGAGGGCCTTCATGCGATGCTGGCACGCGGTGCCGGGGATACCTTGAACGAGGTCATCCATTCGGGTTTGCGCGGCCGGGGCGGTGCGGGATTCAGTACCGGCATGAAGTGGCGGTTCTGCCGCGACGCGCAGGGTGATGCACATTATGTGGTGTGCAACGCCGATGAAGGCGAGCCGGGCACATTCAAGGATCGCATGCTGTTGCACAGTCATGCCGACAGTCTGTTCGAGGGTATGACTGTATGTGCCTTTGTGGTCGGAGCAAGGCAGGGCTATGTATATCTGCGCGGCGAATACCGTTACCTGCTGCCGCATCTGAAATCGGTATTGCTGCGCCGCCGTGAACTCGGTCTGCTGGGTGTAAACATCCTCGGCCAGACCGGATTCGATTTTGATATCGAGATCGTGGCCGGCGCGGGAGCGTACATCTGCGGTGAGGAGTCGGCGCTGATCGAATCGCTGGAAGGCAAGCGCGGTATCCCGCGCGTGCGTCCGCCATTCCCGGTGACACATGGCTATCTCGGTCAGCCTACCGTGGTCAACAATGTCGAGACGTTCGTTGCGGCCGCCCATATCGCGTTGCGCGGCAGAGCATGGTTCAGGGCGGCAGGTACAGAGAAGTCGGCCGGCAGCAAGATTCTGAGCGTCAGCGGCGATTGTGCTGCGCCGGGCATTTATGAATATCCGTTCGGTGTCAGTGTCCGGCAGGTGCTGGTTGACTGCGGTGCCAGAGATGTTCAGGCAGTGCAAGCAGGCGGACCTTCGGGGACGCTGATCGGCAGCGCGGAATTCGATCGCAGACTCGGGTTCGATGACCTGCCCACCGGCGGCTCGCTGATGGTATTTGGACAGTCACGAGACCTGCTGGCGGTCATCGTCAATTTTGCGCACTTCTTTGCCCATGAGAGTTGCGGCTACTGCACACCCTGTCGGGTCGGCACCAGGCTGCTCAGCAACGGTCTGGACAAGATCGCCGGAGGACACGGCACACGCTATGACCTGGACGAGTTGCAGCGCATCGGGATGCTGGTCAAACGCCGCTCGCATTGCGGGCTGGGGCAGACCGCAGCGAACCCGCTACTGGACGGTTTGCAGCGTTTCCCGAAAGTCATTGAGCAACGCCTGGTGCATCGCGATTTCGAGCCTTATTTCGATCTCGATGCAGCACTTGGGGAAGCGCGCCTGATCACTCATCGCGACGATGCCGCAGCACATCTGGAATGGGATTGTCCATTAATCAAAACCCCCTCTATGCCCCCTCGCAAGCTCTCCCCCTTGTCAGGGGGAGAGCCGAACCCGCTCCTCCCCTGACAAGGGGAGGTTGGGAGGGGTTTGTGGGGACATTCCGCCTGT
>JBDTPM010000045.1:0-3923 GCA_039932695.1 Gallionella sp.
GCAGATCCTCCGACAGCTGCGGGATGGAACGCGCATAAGCGACCGTCGCACCCGTCATGATCGCGAGATAGTAGCCGCAGGTGCGCTCGAAGGTATGCGACAACGGCAGAAAGGACAGGAACAGATCATCGCCATACACCGTGAAGGTATCCAGCACATCATAAGCGTTGCTCAGCATGTTGAGATGACTCAGCATCACGCCCTTCGGTCTGCCGGTGGTGCCGGAGGTATAGATGATGCTGGCCAGTTCGCCCAAGGGTTGAAGATTGCTTTTCACGTTTGCCTCCTCTCCCGCAAGCGGGAGGGGAGAGCGAAGCGAGGGGCCGAGGTGAGGTGATCTTTGCGGGAGAGGGTTGCCCGCTTGCAGTTGGGCTGTCGCCGGCAAAAACTCCATCATCGATTTAAGTCGAGGTTCCTCGCCGTCGCGCAGCGGGTCGACGCTCACAAAACGCACGATGCCGCCGAGCTGGTCTCGCACCGTGCACAAGGCCTGCCATTGCTCGATATTTTCGAACAACAACACTTTCACCTCGGCGTCGTTGACGATGTAGGCGATGTTTTCCGGCCTGTCCACGGTGTACAGCGGCACGACCACCAGACCCAGCGACATCGCTGCCTGATCGAACATCACCCATTGCGGACAGTTGCGCAACATGATCGCGACACGGTCACCGCGCTGCAACCCAAGCTCCGCCAGTGCCTTTTGCCAGCGCGCCACTTCGCCCTGCATCTCGCGCCAGGTGATGTCGCGCCATGCGTTCTGCTGAAAATAGCGATAGGCCTTCTTGTCCGGCGAACGGCGGACGCGCTCAAGGAACAATCCGTACAAGGTGCCTGCCTGTTCAGGCGAAATCACGTCTTTCTGTTGCATCTGCATCTCTCCCTTTATTGATCTAACCGAGAAACAAATCGTTATACAGCGGCGTGCCTGGCGACACCGCATATTTTTCGAAATCACTCACTCCCGCCTCGCGCAACACTTCTTCATCGATGAAAAAATTCCCGCTGCAAGTACGGCTGTCGCGCGTCAGTATCTGATACGCCGCATCCGCGACGATAGCAGGCTTGCGTGAGGCGCGCAGGATGGCTTCCGGAAAATTGATCTCGATCGCGGCAGTGGCGATGGTGGTGCGGGGCCACAGGCAATTCACCGCGATGACTTTTGCCCCGTTGCCAGCGGCGGCGAATTCGCGCGCCATGCCCAGCGTGCACAGGCTCATGCCGTATTTCGACATGGTGTAGGCAAGATGCGGCGCGAACCATTTTGCATCCATGTTCAGCGGCGGCGACATCGTCAGGATGTGCGGATTGTCCGCCTGTTTGAGATAAGGGATGCAGGCCTGCGACATCAGAAAGGTCGCGCGCATGTTCACGTCCCACATCAGGTCGAGCTTTTTGGTGGGCGTACCCAGCGTGCCGCTCAAGCTGATCGCACTGGCGTTGTTCACCAGCACGTCGATGCCGCCGAACTTCTCGACAGCCTGCACCACCGCTTCCTCGATCGCCTGCTCGTCGCGCACATCCAGCTGGATCGCCAATGCCTGTCCGCCCGCTTTTTGTACTTCCTCGGCAACCGTGTTTATCGTGCCGGACAGCCGGGCATGCGGCTTTACGGTCTTGCCGATGATCACCAGCTTCGCACCATCGCGCGCGCAACGCAACGCGATCTCCCGCCCGATACCGCGACTGGAGCCGGTGATGAAGATGGTTTTGTCGTGCAAATCATTCATTCCCTGTATCCCGCTCACTTGTTAAATCCAGGTAGGGTGCCACCTGCACACCATAACCAATGACTTGGCTGTCGTTGTTGGACAGCCTAGTCAGATGGCTAGTAGTTTCACCAATCGGCAATGGTGCGCAAGCGCACCCTACGTTACTGAGTTTGCGAAACCCAACAAAATTTTCAGGTGAATGTGGGCTTCATTTCATTCAGCCCAACCTACGTTTGCTGTTCTTATTTCCCAGCCTGCAATTGCTCCGGCGAGAAATCATCGACCATGATGACCTTGCGGCGCAGCGCGTAATCGCGCTCCAGTTGCAACGCCTGCTCTGCGTCGATGATGCCCTGGCCGCGCGCCTCGGAGATGCGCAGCAATTCTTCCAGCGCCTTCAGCTTGCGGCTCTTGCGTGCCTCTTCCAGCTTGACCTGTAGCGGCTCGCACGCCAGCGTGCTGGCGAGAGCCGACTCCAGCGCGCCCACCGCTTCCTGCTCGTCGTAAACGTAAAATTCGCGTAGCGATTCGTTTGCCTCATCTCCCGCAGGCGGGAGAGGATTGAGGTGAGGGAAAGGGGCATGGCTGCTTTCTTTGTTTCCATGCACCTTAGGTATATACATTCCCGCAGTCAATCGGTCCCGCGCCGCGCCGGGCTGCATCAGCAGCTTGGCGATCTGATGCCCGAGGTGATCGGATGGCGGCGACGAACGCTGCCCGAGCGGGAAGATCAGCAGGCCCAGCAGACCGCGCACCAATGCGTTCGGGAAGTTCCGGACCACCCCGTCGAAGGCCTGCTCGATGCTGTGCAGCGCATCCTGCATCGCCCAGTGCAGCAACGGCAGGTCTTCGTCCGGGCGGCCGTCATCCTCGAAGCGCTTCAGTGTCGCCGAGCACAGATACATCAGGCTCAATACATCGCCCATGCGCGCCGAGATCTTCTCGCGCCGCTTCAATGTGCCGCCCAACACCGCCATGGCCACATCCGCGCTCAATGCGAAGGCTGCCGAATAGCGGGTCAGTTGCTGGTAATAACGATGGGTGGCACTGCCCTCCGGCACCGGGAAGCCCCGTCCACCGGACAGGCCCAACACGAAGCTGCGCGCCGCGTTGCTCATCGCGAAACTGAGATGGCCGAACAACGCATGGTCGAACTGGCGCAAGGCACGACGGCGGTCGTGGTCTTGCGTTGCCATGATCTCTTTCAGCACATAAGGATGGGAACGGATCGCGCCCTGCCCGAAGATCATCAGCGTGCGCGTCAGGATGTTCGCGCCTTCGACAGTGATACCGATCGGCGTCTGCTGATAGAAGCGTCCCAGATAGTTGTCGGGGCCAAGACAGATCCCCTTGCCGCCATGCACATCCATCGCATCATTGATCACGGAGCGTCCGCGCTCGGTGGCGTGATATTTGATGATCGCGGAAACCACCGAGGGTTTCTCGCCCAGGTCCACCGCCAGCGCAGTGAACTGGCGCGCCGCATCCACCATATAGGTGTGTGCGCCGATGCGTGCCAGCGGCTCTTCGACGCCTTCGAATTTTCCGATCGGCACCTTGAACTGTTTGCGCACCCGGCAGTATGCGCCACTGGTGCGGGCGGCCAGCTTCATCGCACCGATGCTGCTGGCAGGCAATGAGATCGAGCGACCTGCTGCCAGGCATTCCATCAGCATGCGCCAACCCTGCCCCACTCGCAATGTTCCGCCGATGATGTAATACATCGGGATGAACACATCCTTGCCTTGGGTCGGGCCGTTCAGGAAGGCGGAATTCAGCGGGAAATGGCGACGGCCGATCTGCACGCCCGGCGTGTCGGTGGGGATCATCGCAAGCGTGATGCCGCGCTCGACTTCTCCGCCAAGCAGATTATCCGGGTCATACAACTTGAACGCCAGGCCGAGCAACGTGGCCATCGGCGCCAGCGTGATATAGCGCTTCTCCCAGGTCAGGCGTATACCCAGCACGTTCGGCTTCCCGTCGAATTCTCCATAGCACGCCACGCCATAATCGGGGATCGCACCGGCATCGGAGCCTGCGAAAGGGCCGGTCAACGCGAAGCACGGCACTTCCAGTCCCTTGGCCAGGCGATGCAGATATCTGTCTTTTTGATCTTCAGTGCCGTAGTGCAACAACAGTTCTGCCGGCCCGAGTGAGTTCGGCACCATCACTCGACGCCCTCTACGCCGGATTCAACGCGCCGGACTCGGC
>JBDTPM010000046.1:0-3315 GCA_039932695.1 Gallionella sp.
AGAAAGCGTCGATCCGGCCAACCCGGGCATGAAGCTGTTTCCCCGGCGGTCTGTGCCGGTTGCGGGCACGACCGTCAAGGTAAAGGATCAGGAAGATGCGCGAAAAATGGCCAACCCGGTTCCGGCAGATGATAAATCAGTCGCTACCGGCGGTCGATTGTTCGCGATCTACTGCACCCCTTGTCACGGCAAATCCGGAACGGGAGACGGCCTGGTCGGGGCGAAGCTGATCATGAAGCCCTGGAATCTGACATCGAGCAACGATATGCACAGCTGGAATACCAAGGAGTATCCGGATGGCCACATTTTTGGTTACATAACCCTTGGCGGCGCGGTGATGCCCAGCTATGCCAACGATCTGTCGGCGACCGAGCGTTGGCATGTGGTGAATTACGTGCGCAAGGTATTGCAAAAAGGCCAGGCTGGACATGCTGCGGCTTCAGCGAAATAGGAGATGGTGGACATGTTTGCATACAGTAATTGGGCGGTATTGACCGCCAGTTTCGTGGTGGTGTTGTCGCTCGCGTTGAGCGGCGTCGCCTTGTGCTCAGTGCTGCATCTGGTGGGTGCGCGATGGTGCTTTGAAGTACGCCGTCTGGTGGCTTCCCTGTACGCGTTGTTTCCGTTGGCGTTCGTGCTGCTGGTGATACTGCTTGTCGGGGGCTCGCATACCTTTCCGTGGTGGGAGCATCTGGAAGCGCACGAGGCTCACATGCCCGGATGGTATCAACCGCACTGGCTGATGACCCGCGAGATAGTCGGGATGGTGTTCATGATGGCGTTGTATTGGGTGTTCATCAAGCGCCAGGAGGTGAGTGAGCGCAGCAGCGAAGACGCCGCACGTTTTCATAATGTGGCCACATGGGTCCCGTTCTTCTTCGTGCTGTACAGCACGATGGTCGCGTGGGACTTTGAAATGACGCTGGTTCCGGCCTGGCACAGCGCGATTTACGCGATGCAACAGTTCGTCAGCAACTTCGGCATGTTCCTGGCGTTTTTGGTGATCTGGATCTTTGCCTTGAACAGCAGCAATACACTGCGTCGCCCGGTGGAAACCTATGTCTACAATTACATCGCGCAAATGCTGTTCGCATTCACGCTATTGTGGGTTTACACCTTTTTTGCACAGTACCTTACGATCTGGTATGGCAATCTGCCCGACGAGAGGGACCGTATGGTGGGCATGCAGGACGGCGACTACACCTTTATCTGGTGGGCGATGATAGCCCTCAAATTCGTTATCCCGTTTGCCACGCTCGCCTTCCCGATACCGCGGCACAATATTCGCATGATCACGGCCGTCGCCACCTGCATCATCATCGGCACGCTGTTCGAGCGCTACGTCTGGATCGGGGGTGTCAATGGAACAGGACCATACCCGATATGGGCTGTGATCGTGGTCGGTGGAGTGGTGGCGAGCATCGGATTCTTCCTGGTGCGCATGCGTATGCACAGCATTCAATTGATCAAGGAGTAAGTCGTAATGATGAGATTGTATTCAGGGACGACATGTCCCTACAGCCACCGCTGCCGCATCGTGCTGTTCGAAAAAGGCATGGATTTCGAGGTGATCGACGTTGACCTGATGAACAAGTCAGAGGATGTCGCGACGATCAACCCATACAACAAGGTGCCGGTGCTGGTCGAACGCGATCTGGTATTGTATGAAGCGAACATCATCAACGAATACATCGATGAACGTTTCCCGCATCCGCAACTGATGCCACCAGACCCCGTCATGCGCGGCCGCGCGCGGCTGTTCCTGCACCGCTTCGAACAGGAACTCTACAGCCAGGTCGATCTGATCGAGCACGGGGTGGCAAAGTCTGCCGACAAGGCTCGTGCCGTGATCCGCGACAACCTGACCCAGTTCGCGCAGATCCTGACCAAGCAAAAGTTTTTGCTGGGTGATGAATTCTCGATGCTGGATGTGGCGATCGCACCGCTGCTGTGGCGCCTTGACTACTACGGTATCCAGATGGGCAAGGATGCCGCGCCGCTGATGAAATACGCCGAGCGCTTGTTCTCCCGGCAAGGTTTCATCGATGCGCTGACGGCTTCCGAAAGAGCGATGCGCAAGTGAGCGACTTATCCACACGCCCGTATCTGATCCGCGCGATCTACGAATGGTGTGTGGATAGCGGTTTGACCCCCTATCTGGCAGTTCGTGTCGACGCGCACACCGTGGTGCCTCCGGCTCATGTGAAGGACGGCCAGATCGTGCTGAACCTCAGCGCCGGTGCGGTGCGCAACCTGGAGATGGGCAATGAGATGATCACCTGCGCCGGGCGTTTTGGTGGCGCTTCATTTGACCTGTTGGTGCCGGTCGAGGCGGTCATCGGCATATTCGCCAAAGAGAACGGGCAGGGTCTGATGTTCCAGGGCAGCGACCCGCAGCAACCTCCACCTGCAGCAAGCGACGGTGCAGCGTCCAAGCCTGTTCCGCACAAGCCCCAGTTGAAGATCGTCAAATGAAAAAGCCGCAGTAATGCGGCTTTTTGGTTTTGCGGGCTGGACTGCGATCTAGCCTGAACGTTTCATAAAAAGCACCTCGCCCTTTGATGAAACTACTAGCCATTCCACTAAGCGCGATGAAACATGCGCTAAGTGGCTGGTTATGTAGGAGCGAGCTTGCTCGCGAATTGTCGTGTCGCTACCGATCCGGTGTTTGGCCGTTCCTCGAAACTCGCCGCAAGCGGCTCGTTTTCGCGAGCAAGCTCGCTCCTACAGGGGCTTTCAAATTTTTATGAAATATCCGGACTACGCCAGTGCTGCCTGCATCTTGCCCAACGCTTTCTGCTCTATCTGGCGGATGCGTTCGGCGGAGACGTTGAACTCGGCAGCCAGCTCATGCAGGGTCTTCGCATCCCCTTCTTCTTGCAGCCAGCGCGCCTCGACGATGCGGCGGCTGCGCTCGTCAAGGCTGGACAAGGCATGCGCCAGTCCGGATGTTTGCAGGCGTTGGCGCTCCGTCGTTTCCAGTATCCGCGACGGCTCATGTTCCGCGTTGTCAGCCAGATAATGGATGGGCGCGTAGCTCTCGTCGTCATCGCTGCCGGAGGGTTCCAGCGCGATCTCATGCCCGGCGAAGCGCGCTTCCATTTCTACCACATCGTGTTCGCTGACGTTGAGCTGCCGGGCGATCTCGCTGACCTGCTGCGGCAGCAGCGGCTGCAGACCCTGCTTCAGGCTGCGCAGATTGAAGAACAGCTTGCGCTGCGACTTGGTCGTGGCGATCTTCACCAGCCGCCAGTTGCGCACCACGAACTCGTGGATCTCGGCGCGTATCCAGTGCAGCGCGAACGACACCAAGCG
>JBDTPM010000047.1:0-7365 GCA_039932695.1 Gallionella sp.
GCTGGTATTCGGCCTGGTGTTCGTGGTTTCCGGTCTGGCTTTCAAGCTCGGTGCCGTGCCTTTCCACATGTGGGTGCCGGACGTGTATCACGGCGCACCCACGGCGATGACCATGCTGATCGGCTCTGCTCCAAAACTCGCCGCTTTCGCTTTTGTGACACGCATTCTGGTGGAAGGGTTGCAACCGCTGGTGCAACACTGGTCGGGCATGCTGGTCATACTTGCGGTCGCATCGATGGCCATCGGCAATATCACCGCGATCGCACAGACCAACATCAAGCGCATGTTCGCCTATTCCACGATCGCCCACATGGGTTTCATGCTGCTTGGTCTGTTGAGTGGAGGTATCGAGGGATATGGATCGGCGATGTTCTATGTCGTCATCTATGTGCTGATGTCACTGGGCGCGTTCGGCATGATCATGCTGTTGTCGCGCGAGGGCTTCGAAGCCGACACCCTGAACGACTTCAAGGGGCTCAGCCAGCGCAGCCCGTGGCTCGCATTCATGATGTTGCTGCTGATGTTCTCGATGGCCGGCGTTCCTCCTACGGTCGGCTTTTATGCCAAATTCTCGGTGCTGAACGCGGTGGTCCAGGCAGGGTACATTTGGCTTGCAGTTGCAGCGGTAATGTTCTCGCTGATCGGCGCGTTCTACTATTTGCGCATCGTCAAGCTGATGTATTTCGACGCACCGGAAAGTCGCGCGCCGATCATTTTCGGGCAGGATACCGTGCTGTTGATCAGCGTGAACGGATTTGGCGTGCTGTTGCTCGGCCTGCTACCCGGCACACTGATGTCCGTTTGTGCCGTGTCGATCCAGCAATCTTTGCTGCTTCATTGATCATCCCCGTGACTCTGGAATGACTCCCTGTTTGCGGGGGTTTTGTTCAGTGTATCATCCCATTCCGTAGAGCATGTATGCATGGGAATCTTTACCAGGCGGCGATAATGTCACATCAAAATATGGGTTTTCGAGCAAGGGCACATCATGGTTAGGAAGTCGGGTGGGTTGGTTCTGGCTTTGGCCGGGCTGGCTCTTTGTCTGGCGGTGTTTTCGTTTTGGTATCCGGCACCGGATCCTCGTGAGTTGCAAGACAGCTCCGTGATTGACGTCGTAACGGAAAGCGAGCAAGAACCTATCTCGCCGATACCGCTCGAGATGAAACTTGATGCGCGCAAGGTCGCGTTGGGCAGACGCCTGTTCTTCGATACGCGACTTTCCAGTGACGGTACGATCTCCTGCGCCTACTGCCACAAGCTCGACCATGGCGGGGTGGATGGTTTGCCGCGTTCGTTCGGCTTGGGTGGCAAGGAAGCCAACATCAACACGCCGACCGTGTTCAACAGCGGGTTCAATTTCAGACAGTTCTGGGACGGGCGGGCCGCTACTCTGGAAGAGCATGTCGACTTTTCGAAGAAAAACCCCTGTGAAATGGGTTCGTCCTGGGACGAGGTGATCGCCAAATTGGGCAAGGATGCGGATTATCGCCGTGATTTCGGGGCGGTCTATCGGGAAGGCCCCGGGATGGTGTCAGTCAAGGACGCGATAGCAACTTTTGAACGTTCACTGATTACTCCGAATGGTAAATTCGACCGTTATTTGCGCGGTGACAAGCAGGCCTTGAGCAAGGAAGAACTGGCCGGTTACCAGCTGTTCAAAAATCTGGGCTGTATCAGCTGCCACCAGGGCATGAATGTCGGCGGTAACATGTATGAGAAGCTCGGCGTGGTCGACGATTATTTTGCGCATCGGGGCAATTTGAGGGAAGCCGATCTCGGCCGTTATAACGTCACCGGGATTGAGGATCATCGCTATGAATTCCGTGTGCCGACATTGCGCAATGTGGCTTTGACCGCACCTTATTTTCACGATGCTTCGGCCGTCACCCTGGAGCAGGCGGTCGCCATCATGGGCAAATATCAGTTGGGTGTGAATTTGAGTGCCGAAGAAATCAGCAAGGTCGTAAAGTTCCTCAATACCCTGACTGGCGTATATCAGGGCGAAACAGCCAAATGACCGGAATAATCCAAATCCGGATTCTCAGAAAGAAATTCAGGCAGTTTATCCTTCCTGGCTTGGCGGCGGCCAGCTTGTTGTTCTTGTTCATCAAGGCGCAGCCCGTCGATCCTGATACTTACAATTCTCTGGCGAGAGACCTTCGTGAGTTGCAAACCCTCGATATCGAGTTGGGTGAGGCGGTATTGCAGCACCATTACAAATTGCTGCATAACTATGATGGGGTGGCCGCCATCATGCGGCGCATGCAAACGCTCAGCACGGCGATGGCAAAACATCACAAAAACGGATCGTTGCCAGACACCCCGGAAGTAATACGGGAATTGAGCATAGTGCAGCAAAAGATCGAACTGAAGACGGCTGCGCTGGAAGAATTCAAATCCAATAATGCGTTGATCAAGAACTCGCTCATATATCTGCCGCGTACGGTCGATGATTTGCTGGCGGCTTTACCCCATAACGACCTGCAAGGGCATGAGCAATTCGAATTGATGCTTCGATATGCACTGTTGATGGTGATCAATCAGGACAGTCGGGGCTACCAGATTCTGAAAGAAGCGATAGACATGATAGGCCGGGCCATCCCCGGCTTGCCCGTTCACGCCAAAGCACAGGCAAATCTTGCCTTGAAGCACACTGACATCATTTTTGAGAACGAAGGTGGAATGCATAATCTGCTCAGACAGCTCAGTTCTTCCCAGGAAAGCCGCGTCGGAACCAGATTGGAGCAGCTCTATCTGGATTATTATAATGAGCAGCAACACAGTGCAACTCGATACCGGGCACTGTTATTCCTGGCGGCGATTCTGATGCTTGGCTATGGCATCTATGCCTATTATCGAATCAGGGAAGAAGAGCAGCAACTGCGCATCGCCGCCACGGCTTTCGAGACACAGGAAGGCATCCTGATCACAGACCGGAACCATCGCATTATCCGCGTCAACAGTACTTTCTCGCGTTTGACAGGCTTCAGTCCCGAGGAAGCGATCGGCCAGACTCCCGAGTTGCTCAAGTCCGGGCTGCACGACAAGGAGTTCTACACCCGCATGTGGGAAGATATCGCCAGAGAAAAATACTGGCAGGGGGAGATCAGGAGCCGCCGCAAGAATGGCGAGATCTATCTGGCTTGGCTCACCACCACTGCCGTGGTTTCAAATGACGACAGTCATGTGACGCATTATGTCTCGGTATTTTCCGACATCACATTGCGCAAGCAGGCGGAAGAGCAGATACACCAGCTTGCTTTCTATGACCCTCTGACCAAATTGCCAAACCGGCGGCTGCTGGTGGACCGACTGCGCCATACCATGACTGCCGGCAGCCGCAAGCTCGATCACGGCGCCATCCTGTTCATAGATCTGGACAACTTCAAGGTGCTCAACGATACCAGGGGTCACGATGTAGGCGATCTGCTATTGATTGAAACCGCGCGGCGTTTGCAGGAATGCGTGCGTGGCGGGGACACCGTGGCCCGCCTGGGCGGTGACGAGTTCATCGTCATGCTCAGCGGGTTGGATCAGGAAGCAGGGCTGGCGGCCGCTCATGCGAAATCCGCAGGGGAAAAGATCCGCGAGTCTCTTGGTCAGACTTACCGGTTCAGGGATTTTGAACATCACAGTTCGTGCAGTATCGGCATCAGTTTGTTCCGTGCCAACGAGATCACTGTGGATGACTTGCTGAAACGGGCCGATACCGCGATGTATGAGGCTAAAGCTTCGGGCCGAAATGCGTTGCGTTTCTTTGACCCGACCATGCAAATCGCTCTCGAAAACCGTGCTTTGCTTGAGACCGACCTGCGTCGCGCGCTTGTACAGAAGCAGTTCAAGCTGTTCTATCAGATACAGGTGAACGCATTTAACCACCCCATCGGTGTCGAAGTGTTGTTGCGCTGGATGAATCCGGTGCGGGGCTTGGTATCGCCGAACGAATTCATCCCGCTGGCCGAGGAGACAGGACTGATCGTGCCCATCGGCCTGTGGGTGCTGGAGACAGCCTGTGCCCAGATCAAGGCATGGGAAACAGATCCGCTGGCATCTGACCTGAAACTCGCCATCAACGTCAGCGCACGCCAGTTCCACCAGCCGGAATTTGTCGAGCAGGTTCGCCATGTGCTGAGCAACACCGGTGCAATCCCGAGCCGGCTCAAGCTCGAGCTGACCGAGAGCGTAGTGCTGGATAACATCAATGACACCATTGCCAAGATGCATGAACTGAAGCAGCTCGGTGTGCAATTCTCGTTGGATGATTTTGGCACAGGTTATTCATCGCTGTCTTACCTGACGCAACTCCCGCTGGACCAGCTCAAGATCGACCGGTCTTTCGTGCATAACATCGGCACCAAGCTCACGGATGCGGTGATCGTGCAGACCATCATCGGCATGGGCAACAGTCTGGGAATGGAAGTGATCGCCGAAGGTGTGGAGACGGATGCGCAGCGTGAATTCCTCAAGCATGCCGGTTGTGTCGCCTATCAGGGTTATCTGTTCGGCAAACCGGTGCCGCTCGAGGAGTTCGAGGATCTGTTGCTGAGCAGCAGTTTCGCACGAGACCGGGCCAAGGCGTAAGGTCACAGCGCGCCGCTACGATTTTGAAGGCAGGGGGTTTTGCGGTATCATCGCGCCCTACGAAAAACACTTGTCCGGGCACCCGCATGACAAAGTACATCTTCATAACAGGCGGCGTGGTTTCTTCACTGGGAAAAGGCATCGCCGCCGCCTCTCTCGCGGCGATCCTTGAGTCGCGCGGGCTGAAGGTGACGATGCTCAAGCTCGACCCCTATATCAACGTCGATCCGGGCACCATGAGCCCGTTCCAGCATGGCGAGGTGTTTGTCACCGAAGACGGCGCGGAAACCGACCTGGATCTCGGGCATTACGAGCGCTTCATTTCCGCCAGGATGCGCAAGGCCAACAATTTCACCACCGGACAGATCTACGACAGCGTGATCCGCAAGGAGCGTCGCGGCGAGTATCTGGGCAAGACGGTGCAGGTGATCCCGCATATCACCAACGAGATCCAGGCGTTCATCGAGCGCGGTGCAGCCGCTTCGCATGATGGCAAGGCTGATGTGGCGATCGTCGAGATCGGCGGCACGGTGGGCGACATCGAGTCGCTGCCGTTCCTCGAAGCCGCGCGCCAGATGGGTCTGCGCTTGGAGCGCAATCAGGTGGCTTATGTGCATCTCACGCTGGTCCCTTATATCGCCACCGCCGGCGAGTTGAAGACCAAGCCGACCCAGCACAGCGTGCAGAAATTGCGCGAGATCGGTATTTTCCCGACAGCCTTGCTGTGCCGTGCGGACCGGCCGATTCCCGACGACGAGCGTGCCAAGATCTCGCTGTTTTCCAATGTGCGCGAAGGGGCGGTGATCTCGATGTGGGATGTGGACACCATCTACAAGATCCCGCAAATGCTCAACCAGCAAGGCCTGGATCGCATCGTCTGCGAAGCCCTGGGGCTGGATCTGCCACCCGCCGATCTGTCGGTGTGGGCCAAGCTGGTAGGTGCGCTGGAAAATCCGCAGCATCTGATCACCATCGGCATGGTCGGCAAATATGTGGACCTGACCGAATCCTACAAGTCGCTGATCGAGGCGTTGCGCCATGCCGGGATACATACCCAGACCAAAGTGAACATCGAATACGTCGATTCGGAAGCGCTGGAAACCGCCGGCACGCAAGGCTTGGCGCATTTTGACGCGATCCTGGTGCCGGGCGGATTCGGCAAGCGCGGCACCGAGGGGAAGATCGCCGCGATCCGCTACGCGCGCGAGAACAAAGTTCCTTACCTTGGTATCTGCCTCGGGATGCAACTGGCCGTGATCGAATATGCACGAGATGTTTCTGGCATGAGCGATGCGAACAGCACCGAATTCGATCCGCAAACCGAACATCCGGTCGTGGCGCTGATCACCGAATGGCGCGACCGCGATGGCAGGGTGGAAATTCGCAGCAGCGATTCGGATATGGGCGGCACGATGCGCTTGGGCTCGCAACGCTGCCCGGTCAAATCCGGCACGCTGGCACAGCGCATCTACGGCGACGAAGTGAACGAACGCCATCGCCATCGTTATGAAGTGAACAATCATTATGTGCCGACGCTGGAAAAGACCGGGCTGATCATTTCCGCGCGCACGCCTTCCGAGAGCTTGCCAGAGATGATGGAATTGCCCAAGTCCATGCACCCGTGGTTTGTCGGCGTGCAGTTCCATCCAGAGTTCACTTCGACGCCGCGCACCGGACATCCGTTGTTCAAGTCGTTTGTCGAGGCTGCGTTGCAACGCCAGGCGGCTTTTAAAAATGAAAAGGTGGCGGCATGAACACGGTGCGCGCAGCGGCGGTAACAAAGTCAGGCAATCCACTATGCGACAAGTCGCATGTGGAATTGACACTGCGGGTAATGCCGCCAGCCACCGAAATCGCCATTCTTGGAGTTTTATATCAAGATAATGAGGTAGCGGCATGAAACTCTGCAACTTCGAGGTTGGGCTGGATCGGCCGCTGTTCCTGATCGCCGGACCCTGCGTGATCGAATCCCAGCAGATGGCGATGGATACCGCCGGGAAGTTGCAGGAAATCTGCAAGGAGTTGAACCTCCCGTTCATCTACAAGTCTTCCTACGACAAAGCCAATCGCAGCTCGGGAAAATCGTTTCGCGGCTTTGGTCTGGATGCCGGATTGAAGATACTCAGCGAAGTCAAAGCGCAGATCGGCGTGCCGGTGTTGACTGACGTGCACACTATTGAAGATATCGCCCCGGTAGCGGCAGTGGTCGATGTGCTGCAGACTCCGGCGTTCCTGTGCCGCCAGACCGATTTCATCCACGCCGTTGCACGTTGCGGTAAACCGGTGAACATCAAGAAGGGGCAGTTCCTGTCGCCGTGGGATATGAAGAACGTGGTGGACAAGGCGCGCGAGGCCAGCGGCGCTGACAACATCATGGTGTGCGAGCGCGGCGCATCGTTCGGATACAACAACCTGGTGTCGGACATGCGCTCGCTGGCGGTGATGCGCAACACCGGTTGCCCGGTGGTATTCGATGCGACGCATTCGGTGCAGTTGCCCGGGGGGCAAGGGACGGTCAGCGGCGGGCAGCGCGAGTTCGTGCCGGTGCTGGCGCGTGCGGCGGTGGCGGCGGGGATCTCCGGCCTGTTCATGGAAACGCATCCCAACCCTTCCAAGGCATTGTCGGATGGGCCGAATGCATTTCCGCTCGGGCATCTCAAGGCATTATTGAAAACATTGATGGCTTTGGATGTAACGGTCAAGCAACAAGGGTTGATCGAAGAGAAGATTGATTTGCGTAATATTTAAGGAACGATGTTCACACCACAAAATCCCTCCCAGCCT
>JBDTPM010000048.1:0-1994 GCA_039932695.1 Gallionella sp.
CCGGCCATCGTCAGCCTGCGCCTCGATCAGGCGATGGAGACTTACATCGCAAAGGGTGCCGGAAAGCAGTCGTAGGGTAAAGGCAAAAAATGATACGCAGCTATTACGAGAGCAACGCACGCGCACGCATCACCGGCCTGCTGGATGCGGAGAGTTTCCATGAATGGCTGCCTGCCGAAGCCAGAGTGACCAGCCCTCATCTCGCGACACTGGAGTTGCCTGCCGCCTTTGATGACGGTGTGATCATCGGCCGGGGCAGCATCGCGGGAAAACAAATTTTCATCGCCGCACAGGAAGGCGGCTTCATGGGCGGGGCGGTGGGTGAGGTGCATGGTGCAAAGATCGTTGGCGTGCTGGAACGCGCGGTGCGCGATCGCCCGGCAGCGGTGTTGCTGTTGCTTGAGTCCGGTGGCGTGCGCCTGCAGGAAGCCAATGCCGGGTTGATCGCGGTGTCGGAAGTGATGCGCGCGATTTTATCAGCACGTGCGGCTGGCATACCGGTGATCGTCGCAATCGGCGGGCAGTACGGCTGCTTCGGCGGCATGGGCATCGCCGCGCGTTGCGCCAGCACGATCATCATGAGCGAAGAAGGCAGGCTCGGCCTGTCCGGTCCGGAAGTCATCGAGACTGCGCGCGGGGTCGAAGAATACGATTCGCGCGACCGCGCGATGGTGTGGCGCACAGTCGGCGGCAAGCACCGCTATCTGCTTGGCGAGTGCGACATCATCGTGCCGGATAGCATCGCGGTTTTTCAGCACGCGATCACGGCATGCATCGCGAACGGTGACAACTGGACACTGGGCGCGCTGGAACAGGAACATCAATTGCTTGCCGATCGTGTGCAGCGCTTCGGCGCCTGCAAGGATGGCCGCGACATCTGGCGCGAGCTGGGCTGGGCCGACCCGGATGCGCTGGCGATGATGGACAACGACGTGTTCGTCGCGGCTGCAAAGGGGCGCAGGGCGAAATGATTATTCAGAAAAATTCAGATGACTATTTCGTAGGAGCGAGCTTGCTCGCGACCCTTCGACAAGCTCAGGGCGAACGGGATATATTTCTCGCCAGTAAGCCTGTCCTGAGCTGCGTCGAAGGGCTGGCTCCTACGGGCACGTTTCATTTTATAGAGGTCAATTAAAATGGAATGGAAAATAGTCGTCGATAAGCTTTTTCTCGCAGGCCATCAGGTACGGCAGCAAGGCGATCTGCTGTCCGGTGAGGGTCGCTGCGGAAAGCACACGGTCGCGGTGATCGGCACGACCAACCATGCCGAGGTCGGTGTCGAACTCGCGCTCGCGATGGCGGACGAGGTGATCGCGGTGATACGCAATCATCCCGCACGGCCTATCCTGTTTCTGGTCGACACCAGCGGGCAGCGCTTACGCCATCGCGACGAGTTGCTAGGCCTGAACGGTTACATGGCGCATCTGGCGAAGTGCGTCGAGATGGCGCGCCGGCGCGGCCACAAGATCATCAGCCTGGTGTACGAGCAGGCGCTCTCCGGCGGATTCCTCGCCAACGGCATGATGGCGGATGTGTGCGCCGCGCTGCCCGGGGCCGAGATACGCGTGATGGGTCTCGCGGCGATGGCACGGGTGACACGCATCAGCGAGGAAAGACTGACCCAGCTCAGCATCTCTTCTCCGGTGTTCGCACCGGGGGCACAAAATTATCTGGCTATGGGCGGACTCGACGCATTGTGGGGAGGCGATCTGTCTTCATGCTTGATTGATGCGCTGGAGAATGTCGACGCAACAGATCATCGTCGTGTCCGCGGGTACGAGCGCGGCGGGCGCATGCTTGCGGATCCGGTTGTACAGCGGGTTTTGGCCAGTGTCTGAATCTGTGCAATCGTTTCAGCCGGATGATTGAGATTTACGTAATTGAACCCAGGTTGCTCATTAGAAGGAATTTACCCCAACCCCCTCTGATGAAACTACTAGCCATTCGACTAGGCTGTCAAAGTACGACAGCCAAGTCGCTGGTTATAACTCCCC
>JBDTPM010000049.1:0-2720 GCA_039932695.1 Gallionella sp.
GCCGGTGGGTTCCCCGCTGCTATGCAGCGACCCTGCCGCAGTCAGGGGAGGAGCGAGTTCGGTTCTCCCCCTGACAAGGGGGAGTTAGAGGGGGTTTGAGATCATCTCGCCTAATGGGCAAGCTGGAATAAATATTGGTCGTTCGAAGCGAAGTTTCAAGGTGCGTCCGAATGTATCGAACCATGATCACTCACAAACTCCGTCCGTCAAACTGCTTGATCTTCAGCGCGGAGAGATCGACACCTTCCAGGCAGCGGACATTGATGCTGGCCATCTCGACCCCGTTATGTGTAGCCGCTCCCAGTGGCGCGCAGCCGCAGGTGGAACAGAAATGATGTTTGATCTTGTGCTTGCCGAACTGATAGGTGGACAGATTGCTTTCCGGCGTGGTGAAACGCACCGTGCTGCGCGGCACGAACCAGCGCACCGCCCCCAGCCTGCCGCAAATGGAACAATTGCATTCCATCGCCGAATGCAATTCCCCCTCGACCTCAAACGCGATACGGCCGCAATGACAGCTACCTTTGTAAAGCATCATGGCCTCCTGAGGTGAGTAGCGTAGGGTGGGCAACTTTGCCCACCATTTTTATGTTCGAAATCCGCGTGGGCACGGTGTGCCCACCCTACATGGCTGAGGTGAGAAGAATTTGAGTCTAGTGTTCTCTGTCGTTGTAGGGTGTCAATAAGCGTAGCGCATTGCACCAATGACATCATGCGGTGCAATGCCCGTTGGTTATTGCACCCTACGCGAGCTCATGAGCATATCCATTTTGAGGACCAACGTAAATTAGATGGCAAAAACGCCGGATATTTTGGACGAGGTAGCCGCATAAACTGGGACGTTGATTTCATCCTGATTATTCTGATGCTTTGTAAAAAGCTAACATGGCATTACTCCTGTGAAAGATATCGCTGCCCGCAATTTCAGGATTTGTTACTGACCTCTATCAGTTGCTGCAACTTGGTTTTCGCCGCGCCGCTGGCGATGACCTGATCGGCTTTGGCGACACCTTCTTCAAGCGTCTTTGTCAGCCCCGCCACATAGATCGCCGCACCGGCGTTCAGTTGCACGATGTCGCGCGGTGCGCCTACTTCATTATTCAACACGCCCAACAGTTTTTCGCAGGCTTCGTCGATGTTTGCGACACGCAGCATGCTGATGGGCGCGCTGGGCAGGCCGAACAGGCCGGGGTGGACGGTGTATTCGCTGACCTTGCCATCTTTCAGTTCGGCGATGTAAGTGCCATCGGAGATGGAAATCTCATCCATGCCGTCTGCGCCGTGCACCACCAGCACATGGCGGCTGCCGAGTTCGCCGAGCACCTGCGCGAACTTGGCGGTGAGCGATTGATGAAACACACCGATCACCTGGTTCTGTGCGCCTGCCGGATTGGTGAGCGGTCCGAGCAGATTGAACAATGTGCGCACGCCGAGTTCGCGACGTACCGGTGCGGCGTGTTTCATCGCGCTGTGATGATTGGGTGCGAACATGAAGCCGACCCCGATGCTGTCCACGCAATGCGCGACCTGTTCGGGCTTGAGGTTCACGTTCACGCCGAGTTTTTCCAGCACGTCCGCGCTGCCGCAGGTGCTGGAGACCGAGCGTCCGCCGTGCTTGGCGACATGCGCTCCGGCGGCTGCCGCAACGAATGCGCTGGCGGTGGAAATATTAAAGGTGTGCGATGCATCGCCCCCGGTGCCGCAGGTATCGACCAGATGTCCGGTATCCTTTACGTTGACCTTGGTGGAAAGCTCACGCATCACCGCCGCTGCCGCTGCAATCTCGGTCACGGTCTCGCCCTTGGTGCGCAGCGCGATCAGCACGGCGGCGATCTGTGCCGGGGTGAGTTGGCCGCCCATGATGTGCTCCATCAGTTCGCGCATCTCGGCGAATGGCAGGTCGTGGCGATCGATGAGTTTTGTCAGTGTTTGTGAATAGTTCATGATGTCCTCATCAAAAGGGGGTTCGTAGGAGCCAGCTTGCTGGCGATTGTGATTATTCGCGAGCAAGCTCGCTCCTACACCTTCCCCAGCAAAAAATTCTTCAGCAAGTCGTGCCCGTGTTCGGTGAGTATCGATTCAGGATGGAACTGCACACCATGCACCGCGAGCGACTTGTGGCGCACGCCCATGATCTCGTTGTCGTCGGTCCATGCGGTCACTTCAAGGCAGTCCGGCAGCGTCTCGCGTTCGATCACCAGCGAGTGATAGCGCGTCGCGGTGAATGGATTCGGCAGGCCGGTGAACACGCTGTTGTTGTTGTGATGGATCAGCGAGGTCTTGCCGTGCATCAATTGCTTGGCATGGATGATGTGCCCGCCGAAAGCCTGGCCGATACTTTGATGACCGAGGCACACGCCGAGTATGGGGATCTTTCCGGCGAAGTGCCGGATCGTCGCAACCGAGACACCCGCTTCGTTCGGGGTGCACGGGCCGGGCGAGATCACGATGTGCTGCGGGTTCAGTTTCTCGATCTGCTCCACACTGATCTCGTCGTTGCGGCGCACCTCCACGTCGCTGCCCAACTCGGCGAAATACTGCACCAGGTTGTAGGTGAAGGAGTCGTAGTTGTCTATCATAAGCAGCATATCAGGGTTATCCTTTTGATTTAATTAACCCCTGCTGCTGTCCGCTGTGAATTTTATCCGGTAGGTTATCCGGTTATTGATTAGCTGGGGGGGGTGAAACCCGACGACAAAAGCGCGTCGATCTGTGGTGAC
>JBDTPM010000050.1:0-2146 GCA_039932695.1 Gallionella sp.
AGCATCAGCAAACGCGGGCGGCTCATCAACGCGCGCGCCATCGCGACCATTTGCTGCTCACCGCCGGAAAGCGTTCCCGCAAGCTGATCTTTACGTTCGGCAAGGCGCGGGAACAGTTCATACATGCGGCCCAAGTCCGTTGCGATCCCGCTATTGTCGATGCGGCTGTATGCGCCCATCAGCAGATTTTCTGCCACGGTCATGCGCGCAAATACGCCTCGCCCTTCCGGCACGAGCGCGATGCCCATCGCGGCGCGCTGATGTGCCTGGACGTTATGCAGGCTATTACCGTCGTAGTGGATTTGTCCATTGGCCGGATGCAGCAGACCCGCCAGTGTTTTCAGCATTGTGGTCTTGCCCGCGCCGTTGCTGCCGATCAACGCAACCAGTTCGCCTTGTGCGACATGAAGCTCTATTCCTTTGATGGCATGGATGCCGCCGTAAGCGACTTGCAGGTCGCGGACTTCGAGAAGAGGAGTGGCGGTAGTCATACAACCCTCTCCCCCTGCCCCTCTCCCGCCTGCGGGCGAGGGGTTTCTTGTCCCAGATACGCGGCGATCACCGCCGGGTTGCTACGCACTTCTTCCGGCACGCCCTCGGCGATCTTTTTGCCGTAATCAAGTACGGCGACGCGGTCACAAAGCCCCATGATGAGCTTGACATCGTGCTCGATCAGCAGCACGGTGATGCCGCTGGCGCGGATGGTTTGCAGCAGCGTTTTGAGGCTTGCCGTTTCGGTGGCGTTCATGCCGGCAGCGGGTTCGTCAAGTGCGAGTAGCAGCGGATCGGTGGCCAGCGCGCGGGCGATCTCCAACCGTCGTTGTTCTCCATAAGAAAGGTGTTTGGCGAGCGTCTGCGCTGGCTTGTCGATGCCGACATAACGCAGCAGTTCGCGTGCACGCTCGGTGATGGCGCGCTCTTCGTTGCGCGTTGCGCGGTTGCGCAACAAGGCGCCGAATACGCCGGCACGGGTGCGCACGTGGCGGCCGATCATCACGTTTTCCAGCGCGGTGAGATTGGCGAACAGGCGGATATTCTGGAAGGTGCGCGCGATACCGGCTTGCGCCAGTATGTGTGGATTGCAGGCCCGGTAACTTTTCCCGTCGAACCGGAATTCCCCCGCGCTTGGTTGGTACAGGCCGGTGATGACGTTGAACAGCGTGGTCTTGCCCGCGCCGTTCGGGCCGATCAGGCCGTAGATCTCGCCGCGCCGGATGTGCAGCGACACATCGCTGAGCGCACTCAATCCGCCGAACTGTTTGCCGATGGCGGAAAGTTGCAGCAAGGGGGTTGCGTTATTCACTTAACCGCCCCGGTTGTAGCGCAAAATCTCCACGTAGGAGCGAGCTTGCTGCGGAAGGGTCGCTGCGAAGCAGCGGGGCACACACTGGCGTACCCCTTGCGGGTGCTCGCGAATTTTGCTTCGAATAAGCAAATAAATGCAAACAATATCGCCAGCAAGCTGGCTCCTACGGCTAATGGGTTTTCAGGGTTCATACCCTCTCCGCCGTTTCATCCGTATCCAGCTCGCGGCGGCGCACCCGCGACGGCAGCAGTCCGGCCGGGCGATACAACATCATCACGATCAGCGCGGTGCCGAACAGCAGCATGCGCAGGCTTTCCGGATCGACGACCGTTTTGCCGAACAGCGCCTGTTGCAGCGGCACGACGCTGTGGCGCAGCACTTCCGGCAACACCGCCAGCAACACCCCGCCGAGGATCACGCCGGCGATGTTGCCCATGCCGCCCAGCACCACCATGCACAGCACCATGATGGATTCCATCAGGCTGAAACTCTCCGGACTGACGAAGCCCTGGAATCCGGCGAACAGAGCGCCGGACGCACCGCCGAACATCGCGCCCATCGCAAATGCCAGCAGCTTGAGGTTGCGCGTGTCGATGCCCATCGCAGACGCGGCGATCTCGTCTTCGCGTATCGCCATCCATGCTCTGCCGATACGCGATCTTTCCAGCCGCCGCGAGACGAGGATCACCAGCACGGTGCAAGCGAGGAACAGGTAGAAATACAGATGCACCGAGGGCAACTCGATACCGAAGATAGATTGCGTGACGTTCAGTCGAACATCCGCAACGCTGACCGGATCGATGCGGCTGATGCCTTGCGGGCCGTTGGTCAGGTTGACCG
>JBDTPM010000051.1:0-2400 GCA_039932695.1 Gallionella sp.
GTCGTATTGGTTCCGTTTCCCTTCACCAACCAGGCCGCCTCCAAACAGCGCCCGGCAGTCATCGTCAGTAGTCATGCCTACAATACCGCGCGACCAGATGTTGTGGTGATGGCGATCACCAGCCAGTTGCATTCCACCATAAGCTTCGGCGAAATACACGTGCAGGATTGGCAAGCCGCCAAACTGCTCAAACCCTCCGTCATCAAACCCGTATTCGCCACGCTCGAACAATTACTCGTCATCAAGCAACTCGGCACGTTGCAAAAAGCCGATCAGGCTGCGCTCAAACAGACAATTGCCCAGTTGATGGGTTAGTAAAGTACTGGTCATTCCTTGATCTCGACCTACGCTTATGCGGTGCCGGAAAATAATCCGAACACGGCCCCTATAATCAAAATTGTTTCGCTTCGATGATCCTGCAGCTTATAGTATGCAACTGTTTGAACAATTTCGTGGCCGGATGGCCAAGTATTCAGAGTTGCGTGATTACTCACTGAATGAAACTCCTTTTACTAAGCCGAAGAGCATGCTTAAAGACCTGGAAGGGAAAGGCCTGATTCGGGTCAGAAGTGGCGATCCAAAACGGCGTAAAGGTATATTCAATGAAGAGAACCTGATAAGCATCACATTTCAACAAGGAAGCTAGCGTGACAAAGAAAAAAGCAATCGAATGGACAGAGCAAACGTGGAACCCGACCACGGGATGCACGAAAATATCGCCAGGCTGCAAGCACTGCTACGCCGAGATTATGGCGAAACGGCTTAAGGCTATGGGCGCAAGGGGCTATGAGAACGGATTCAATCTCAGCATACTGCCAGAACGTTTGGGGCAGCCGTTGAAACGACGCAAAGCTACGACGTATTTTGTAAACTCGATGAGTGACCTGATCCATAACGACATCCCTTTCGGATTTCTCGATCAGGTGTTTGATGTGATCAAACGTACACCACAACATACATACCAAATATTGACCAAGCGATCTGCCAGAATGCTCAAGTATTTTTCTTCGCGAGAAGTGCATGGCAATGTCTGGCTGGGCGTTTCTGTGGAGAATAGGAAATACGGCATGCAGCGGATTGATGACCTGAGAAAAATTAAAGCTGACATCCGATTTCTATCGGTCGAACCATTGCTGGAAGATATTGGCGAAATGGATTTGCGCGGCATCCACTGGGTGATCGTCGGTGGTGAATCCGGCCCCAAGGCTAGACCGATGAAAGCTGGGTGGGTGGAGACAATAAAAGAACAATGCGAGCAGGATGGCGTGGCGTTTTTCTTCAAGCAGTGGGGAGGGTGGGGTGCTGATGGCAAAAAGCGACCAAAGAAGAATAATGGCCGACTCCTTGCTGGAAAAACTTGGGATGAGATGCCCAGCATGGAATACAGATAAGGAAGAAGTTCAGGGGCAGAAGAAGCTCGGGGTCTTGCCTTTAGCCTTTCATCAGTTTCTGACCCGGCAGGCGGGAAACCCGGCTGTGGTAAAATCATCTCCATGATATCGGTAATCAGGACAGCGATGGTCAAACAACGCACTTTAAAAAATTCCGTCAGCGTGACGGGGGTCGGTTTGCATAGCGGCGAAAAGGTCACGCTCGGTTTGCGCCCGGCACCGGTAAATACCGGCATCGTGTTTCGCCGGGTGGACGTGAAGCCGGTCGAGCAGATCCGGGCGCGGGCAGAACTGGTTAACGATACGCGTCTGTCCACTTGCATGGAACAAAACGGCGTTCGAGTCGCGACCATCGAGCATTTGATGTCGGCGCTCGCCGGTTTGGGAGTGGACAACGCTTACGTCGATCTGGACAGTCCGGAAACCCCTATCATGGATGGCAGTGCAGGAACGTTCGTGTTCCTGTTGCAATCGGCCGGAATCGTCGAACAGTTTGCGGCGAAGAAATTCATCCGTATCAAGAAGACTGTCGAAGTGAAGCAGGGCGACAAATGGGTGCGATTCGAACCTTTCCATGGCTACAAATTGACCTTCACGATCAATTTCGCCCATCCGGTGTTCGCCAATACCCGGCAGCATGTCACCGTGGATCTGGGCGAGCATTCATACGTTCACGACATCAGCCGTGCGCGTACTTTCGGATTCATGCAGGACGTGGAAAATATGCGCGCACAGGGTCTGGCGTTGGGCGGCAGCCTGGATAACGCCATCGTGATGGATGATTACCGGGTACTGAATGCCGATGGATTGCGCTTCGAGGATGAGTTCGTCAAGCACAAGGTTCTCGATGCGATCGGTGATCTCTACTTGTTGGGATACGCGTTGATCGGCGCATTCTCGGGCTACAAATCCGGTCATGCACTGAATAATGCCTTGTTGCGCGAACTGCTTGCCGATGAACAGGCATGGGAGTTCGTTACGTTCGACAGTGTCGAAGATGCACCTGCAT
>JBDTPM010000052.1:0-5100 GCA_039932695.1 Gallionella sp.
CGTTGTGCAGGATGTTGGCGGCCTCGGTCATCTCGACCATGAAGGTGGAGCGCCCGCTGGCGAGGTCGTCCGATGCACCGATGCGGGTGAAGATCTGGTCGATCTCGCCCAACACGGCTTCCTGTGCGGGGACGAAGCAGCCGCAATGCGCTAGTAGTGCAATCAATGCGACTTGGCGCATGTAAGTGGATTTGCCGCCCATGTTGGGGCCGGTGATCAGCAGCATGCGGCGTGCATCATTCAGAGTGGTGTCGTTCGGCGTGAACGTGTCCACTTGCTCTTCCACTACCGGATGACGGCCTTGTGTGATGGTGATCTGCGACTCATCGGAAAATTGCGGCGCGCTGAGATTAAGCGTGGCAGCTCTTTCTGCAAAAGTGGCGAGTACGTCCAGTTCGGCAATCGCGGCAGAGATGCGTTGCAATGCCGCAATGTGCGGCGCAAGTTGGTCCAGCAGTTCTTCGTAGAGGAATTTTTCGCGCGCCAGTGCGCGCTCGTTGGCAGACAGCGCCTTGTCCTCGAAGGCTTTGAGTTCCGGCGTGATATAGCGTTCGGCGTTCTTCAGCGTCTGGCGGCGGCGATAATCGTCCGGCACGTTGGCAGACTGCGCGTGCGTCACCTCGATGTAGAAACCATGCACGCGGTTGTATTCGACCTTGAGCGTACTGATGCCGCTGCGTTCGCGCTCGCGTGCTTCCAGTGCCAGCAGGAAATCGCCGCAGTTGGTCTGGATGCCGCGCAATTCGTCGAGATCGGCATCGTAGCCGTCGGCGATCACGCCGCCTTCGCGTAATACGGAAGAGGGTTCGGCTTTGAGGGTCTTTTGGAGCAGTTCGACTAATGATGAATCTGCTTGCAGTTCTTCGGCGAGGGATTGCAGCAATGCGTAGGGTGGGCACGTTTCTGTGCCCACGCGGTTTTCATCGCATGATTCCGCGTGGGCAGCTAAGCTGCCCACCCTACCGAGTGCGGCGTGCAGTTGCGGCAAGGTCAGCAGTGTGTCGCGCAGGCCGGAGAGGTCGCGTGGGCGGGCAGATTTCAACGCGATGCGGGCCGTGATGCGTTCGACATCGACGCTGGGTTTGAGAGCGTCGTGCACTGCGCGGTATACCCCTCCCGGCTTCCCCTTGTCATAACCAGCGACTTGGTTATCGTCTTTTGATAGCCTAGTCGAATGGCTAGTAGTTCCATCAGGGGAGGAGTCACCCAGTTCGTCCACCGCATCCAACCTTGCTCTCAGGGCGTCTCGATCGCGCAGCGGATGATGCAGCCAATGCGCCAGCAAGCGGCTGCCCATGTTGGTTGCGCAGGTATCGAGCAGCGAGAGCAAGGTGGGCGCGGGTTCGCCGCGCAGCGTCTGGGTGATCTCCAGATTGCGGCGGGTGGCAGCGTCCATGCGCACGAATTCGTCGGCATGATAGACCTGCGCGCTGCGGATATGGGCGATGCTCTGGCCTTGGGTAAGCTTGGCGTAACCGAGCAGTGCGCCTGCGGCTTCCAGTCCCAGCGTGAAGTCATCGCAGCCGAAACCGGCGAGGTCGCGTGTGCCGAATTGCTGGCACAGGGCGCGGCGTGCGGTGTCGCGCTCGAAGTGCCACGCGGGCAGCGATTTGTTCGCGGCGTTCTTGAATTGCGGCTTGCGCGCATCTTCCGCCATCAGGATCTCCGAAGGCTGCAGGCGTTCCAGTTCGGCGGACAGTTGTTTGGCGTCCACCTCGGCGATGAAGAATCTGCCGGAGGCCAGATTGAGCCAAGCCAGCCCCACTTCAACCCCTCCCGGCCTCCCCTTATCATAACCAGCGACTTGGCTATCGTCTTTTGATGGCCTAGTCGAGTGGCTAGTAGTTCCATCAGGGGAGGAGTAAGAGATGGCCAACAGCAGGCTGTCGCGCTTCTCATCCAGCAGCGCGGAATCGGTGAGCGTGCCGGGCGTGACGATGCGCACCACTTTGCGTTCGACCGGACCTTTGCTGGTGGCGGGATCGCCGATCTGTTCACAGATGGCTACCGATACACCGAGCTTGACCAGCCGCGCCAGGTATTGCTCGGCGGCGTGATAGGGCACGCCCGCCATCTTGATCGGCTGGCCGTTGGACGCGCCGCGCTGGGTCAGCGTGATGTCGAGCAACTTGGCGGCGCGCACGGCATCTTCATGGAACAGCTCGTAGAAATCGCCCATCCGGTAGAACAGCAGCAGGTCGGGATGTTGCGCTTTGATGCCCAGATATTGCTGCATCATCGGCGTGTGTTTTGGGGTAATATCTTGTGTGTACATTGCGGCTGGAATGCAGGGCTCGGTTAATGTTTGGTTATCGGGAAGTTATCATGGCCGATTAGAAGTGCAAAGTGAAGTTTGATCAGTTTTTCAAGAATGATTTGGAGCCCATCTCTTTTGGATATTGAACCATGTTCGAAAAACAACACCCGCTGAAAATATTCCTGTTGCTGCTCATATTCGTCTTTGTTGCCGAGTTGGGCATCATGTACCTGCTCAGCATTGTCCAGTTACACCAGGCGGACTGGCTGGAAGCCTTTGTCGATGCGACCCTGCTGACCTCGCTGTGTGTCCCGTTCTTCTGGGTGTTCTTCGTGAAGCCGCTGCAACTTGCCCTTGATCTGGAGAGCGTCAAGGCATACAAGATCCTGGAAATGGCTGCAGAAGGGATCGTGAGCATCGATACCGCAGGCAATATCCAGTCCTTCAATCGCGCCGCGCAAAGGATATTCGGTTATGGCGAGGCAGAGATCATCGGCCGGAATGTCAAGGTGCTGATGCCGCCACCGCATAGCGATCGCCACGATGGGTATATCTCACGCTATCTGCAGACCGGACAGGCTCATGTGATCGGCATCAACCGGGAAGTGCAGGGATTGCGCAAAGACGGCAAGGTCTTTCCGATGGAGCTGGCGATCAGCGAGGTCAAGGTCGGCGATTCGCATCTGTTCACCGGCATGTTTCGCGATATCAGCGAACAGAAGCTTGCTCAGCAACGCATCGAGCAATTGGCGCACTACGATGAGCTGACGCATTTACCGAATCGCACCCTGTTCTACGACCGGCTCGGGCAGGCCATCATGATCGCGAAGCGCAATCAGCGCAGTATCGCGCTGTTGTATATCGACCTGGATGGTTTCAAGCAGGTCAACGATACGATGGGTCACCATAAGGGTGATCAGCTTCTGATCAAGGTGGCCGAGCGTTTGCGGCTGTCGGTGCGTGAAAGCGATACTTTGGCCCGTCTCGGAGGTGATGAGTTCACGCTGATCCTGAATGATACCCACGAGCGCGAGGATGTGGAGAAGATGGTCAAAAAGGTTGTCGAATCGATTGCTCAGCCATTCGATCTGGACGGTTATTCTGTGCGGATCGGCGTGAGTATCGGGGTCGCGCGTTATCCCGATGAGGCGTCGACCAGCGGAACATTGCTTATCGTGGCGGACAAGGCCATGTATTCCGCCAAGGCGGCGGGCAAGAACACATACCGGTTCGGCACCCCCGGTGATGCGACCGCGGCATTCCCGATAATGAACCGCGGCGCCTAGGCTTAACGAGCTATTTCCCTTTCAGTCCCGCTGTCAGGTGGGGTGCCATCACCTGCAGCAGTTGAGGGTGGATCTCCGGATTTCCCGCACAGATGTGTCCGGTTTCGAGATAGGTGTCGTTGCCGCTCAGGTCGCTGACCAAGCCGCCCGCTTCGGTGATCAGCAAGCAACCCGCTGCGATGTCCCAGGGCTTGAGCCCGGTCTCGAAGAATCCGTCATAGCGTCCCGCTGCCATCCAGGCCAGGTCCAGCGCCGCAGAACCGGGGCGGCGCAGCCCGGAAGTCTTCTGCATCAGTTCTTTTATGATCGCCATATAGGCATCCAGATGTTCAAAGCGGGTATAGGGGAAGCCGGTACCGATCAGACTGTCCGCAAGTTGAACGCGCTTGGTGACGCGCAGGCGCTTGTCATTGAGGTATGCACCCCGACCACGTGTGGCGGTGAACAGTTCGTTCCTGGACGGGTCGTACACCACCGCCTGAGTGATGATGCCCTTGTGCTGCAGCGCGATGGATACCGCGAATTGCGGCAAGCCGTGCAAAAAATTGGTTGTGCCGTCCAGCGGATCGATGATCCAGACGAATTCCGACTGACCCTGTGTGCCGCTCTCTTCTGCTAGAATCGCGTGGTCCGGATAGGCTTCCAGCAGGGTCTGGATGATGGTCTGCTCGGCGACGCGGTCCACCTCGCTGACGAAATCCGCGTGGGATTTTTTCGTGATGGTGAGGTGATCTATCTTGTCGGTGGTACGGTGGATCATGTTGCCGGCGCGACGCGCGGCCTTCACCGCGATGTTGAGCATGGGGTGCATAACGACCTTCTTCGAGTTTAATGAGCGGTAGAAACCAGGCCGCTATTCTAGTTGGTATTGCGTTTTGAATAAACCGAATAGTTTCCATAATATCCGTGTGGTACTCAGCCACACCACCCATCCGGGCAATATCGGTGCGGCGGCACGCGCGATGAAGACGATGGGTTTGCGCCATCTGTACCTGATCAACCCGCGCCATTTCCCCGATTTGCAGGCCGATGCGATGGCGGCGGGAGCCGATGATGTGTTGCGCGATGCGGTGGTGTGCCAGTCGATCGACGAAGCCTTGCAGGGCGTAGTGTTCACGATGGCGATGACCGCGCGCTTGCGCGATATCTCGATTGAGGTAAAAACGCCGCGCGAGGCGATGCCGCTGTTGCTGCAACAAGCCGCCACGCAACCCGTCGCGTTGCTGTTCGGCACCGAGATGTCCGGCCTGACCAATGAGGAAATCGGCAAGGCTCAGGTGCTGGTGAACATTCCCGCACACCCGGATTTCTCCTCGCTCAACATTGCCGCTGCGGTGCAGGTGGTGGCTTATGAATTGGTCGTGGCGGCTCAGGATCATCTGCCGGGCGCGCCGGAGATCCATCTCGCGCCACATGAGCAGGTGGAAGGGTTTTTCGCGCATATGGAAAAGACTCTGTTCGAGATCGGTTTTCTGACGACGCAAAACCCGGCGCGACTGATGCAGCGGCTGCGCCGTCTGTATGCGCGTGCGCGCCTGGAGCAGGAGGAGATCAACA
>JBDTPM010000053.1:0-3700 GCA_039932695.1 Gallionella sp.
GCACCGACGTAGAGGATTGCACGCAACGAGCAACATCAAAATTATTTACGCTGCGCTTCCAGTTCCGCAACCCTGGCTTCAAGTGCGACCAGGTGTTCGCGGGTGCGTGCCAATACTTGCGCCTGCACATCGAACTCTTCGCGCGTCACCAGATCGAGTTTGGCGAAGCCTTGCGTGAGCAGCGCGCGCATATTCTTTTCGATGTCCTTGGCGGGGCTGCTGTTTGCCGCTGCGGACAACCTGGCGGAGAGATCCTCGAAAAATTTTGCATTCAACATGATGTATCCCTGAATCGTATGAGTCAGTCAGTGTAGCAAAAAATCCACCGGGTCTGGTTGGGTGCACTCAAGCGGTGCGCGAGGTTGCCGGTGCGCTTGAAATTGGTGCGCAGATTTCCTCGGGTGTTCAGGCCTGCCATTTAAGTAATTGTTTAAAAAAGTAAAAAATCTTTGGCACGGTTGCTGCTGATAGGTACGTGCGGATTCAATCATCCCGCTTTTTAACTTAACCATAAAGGAACGCATCATGAAGAAAAGCAACTTGTTGAACTCTTTGATACTGGCTGCACTGGCAGTACCCGGCATGGCGATGGCAGCAGATGCTCCAGATCATACCTTTACTTCAAACATCGGGCTGGTCAGCAATTACGTATACCGTGGCATCACACAAACCATTGGTAAGCCGGCACTGCAAGGCGGTTTTGATTACGGACATTCCAGCGGTTTTTATGCAGGCGTATGGGGTTCCAACGTTAGCTGGATTACCGGCAGCGGCTCAACTGGCAATGCCAGCCTGGAAATGGATACTTACGCCGGATTCAAGCACGGCTTTGCCGGGGATTTCAACTATGACGTAGGCTTGGTACGTTATAACTATCTGGGTGAATATGTGCCACCAGCCGGCTATGTCAAAGCCGATACCGGCGAAGCTTATGGTGCGATCGGATACAAGTGGCTTACTGCCAAGTACTCATACAGCTTGGGCGACTTCCTGACCGTCCCCGAAGCTAAGGGCACCAGCTACCTGGAACTGAATGCCAGCTACACGTTGGCAGACAGCGGTGTGACATTGGGCGCACACTTTGGCAAGCAAACTTACAAGGGAGCGGCGGCTGACGCACTGGTGGCTCTCGCTTTGGACCCTTCTTACACTGATTACAAGTTGAACATATCCAAGGACATCAGTGGGTATGTGCTTGGCTTGGCATACAGCGATACCAATGCCAAATCCGGAGGTTATTACACTTACAACGGCAAAGACTGGGGCAAGAGTGCCGTGGTAGTTTCTTTAACCCATTCGATGTAATTAAACCCCGGGCGGGATCAGTCCCGCCCCTAACCAGGAGAATGCTATGAAGATGGTCGTCGCTATCATCAAGCCGTTCAAGCTCGACGAGGTGCGTGAAGCTCTTTCCGCCATAGGCGTGCAGGGTATCACCGTCACTGAAGTCAAGGGCTTTGGCCGGCAAAAGGGCCACACCGAGTTGTATCGCGGTGCGGAATATGTGGTGGATTTTCTGCCCAAAGTAAAACTGGAAGCCGCGATCAAAAGCGACATGCTCGATCAGGTGCTGGAAGCGATCGAGAAGGCAGCCAATACCGGCAAGATCGGCGACGGCAAGATCTTCGTTTCCGACCTTGAGCAAGTCATACGCATCCGCACCGGCGAGTCCGGTCCGGATGCCTTATAAGGAGCGATGAGATGAAGAAATTATTAGCACTCTTTACGCTGCTCGCCCTGCTGTGCGGTCTGACAGCACCTGCGTTCGCAGACGAGGCGGCACCGGCCGCAGCCGTCGCTGCTCCGGCAGCTGCACCCGCTGCCGCAGCCGCTCCGGCCACAGCGTCTGCTGCCGCACCGGCACCTGTGCCGAACAAGGGCGATACCGCATGGATGTTGACCGCGACTTTGCTGGTCATCATGATGTCCATCCCCGGTCTGGCGTTGTTCTACGGCGGTCTGGTACGCAGCAAGAACATGCTGTCCATGCTCATGCAAGTATTCAGCATCTTTGCGCTGATCTGCGTGCTGTGGGCGGTGTACGGCTACTCGCTGGCATTCACTACCGGTAACGCGTTCATCGGCGGCTTCGATCGGTTGTTCCTGAAAGGCATCTTCGATCCGGTAAGCGGCGCGGTCGCCAATGCAGCCACCTTCAGTAAAGGCGTCGTGATCCCCGAGTTCGCCTTTGTGGTGTTCCAGGCAACCTTTGCCGCGATCACCGTAGCGCTGGTCGTCGGTGCGTTCGCAGAGCGCATGAAGTTCTCCGCCGTGATGTTGTTCTCCGCACTGTGGTTCACCTTCTCCTACCTGCCGATCGCGCACATGGTCTGGTTCTGGGCGGGTCCCGATGCCTACACCTCGCAAGCAGCGGCTGATGCAGCCAATGCGACCGCAGGCTGGCTGTTCCAAAAGGGTGCGCTGGACTTTGCCGGTGGTACGGTAGTGCATATCAATGCCGCTATCGCCGGTCTGGTCGGTGCATTCGTGATCGGCAAGCGTATCGGTTACGGCAAGGAAGCGTTATCACCGCATAGCCTGACGATGACGATGATCGGTGCTTCGCTGCTGTGGGTGGGCTGGTTCGGTTTCAACGCAGGCTCTGCGCTGGAAGCGGGCGGCACTGCAACCCTGGCGTTCGCCAACACATTGTTCGCAACCGCTGCCGCGGCGCTCACCTGGACACTGTCCGAATGGCTGTTGAAAGGCAAGCCCAGTCTGTTGGGCGCAGTCTCAGGTGCAGTTGCGGGTCTGGTAGCGATCACTCCTGCTTGCGGTTGGGTCGGCATCGGCGGCGGTTTGGCCATCGGTGCACTGGCTGGCGTGGCCTGCTTCTGGGGCGTGACCGGTCTGAAGAAGATGCTGGGTATGGATGACTCGCTGGATGTGTTCGGCATACACGGCATCGGCGGTATGCTGGGTGCGCTGCTCACCGGTGTGTTCAACACCTGGAGCATGGGCGGTACCGGCATCGTCGATTACGTCAACAACACCATCGTTGACACCACCATCAGCGGTCAACTGTGGATACAAACACAAGCCGTGCTGACCACCATCGTCTGGTCCGGTGTGGTTGCCTACGTTTGCTACAAGATCGTTGACCTGACCATCGGTCTGCGCGTGAAGGAAGAAGAAGAACGCGAAGGGTTGGATACTGCAACTCACGGCGAACGCGCTTACAACATGTAGTCCGTCTCTTCCCGGAGCTTCAAGGCTCCCTTCCAAGGGCACCGCAAGGTGCCCTTTTTTACGTGTGCCGAATGTTTGCGGTGGCTGTTAGGGCAAATGCAGATCAGCTTCTGCTGTTCGAAATTGGTGCAACTATTATCGATGTGGATTGGTATTGGTGCGTTATTACCAGGGTGCCTGCCATGTCGCGCTACAAAGGGCAGATTTTACAGGCGTACAGATGAGTGCCTTGTATGGCATGAGTATTGCGGGGATTATTGGCTATGAAGCGAACCAAAAAGATGAATGAGCCACCCCTGCGTGTGTTGCTGGTAGATGAAACCTTCGAGCGTGCCGCATTGCTCAAACATGCTTTGAGTGAAGCGGGATACCACATTGCGGCGCATGTCTCATCCAGCGCCGACCTGCCGGGGCTGGTGAGCGAGCTTAAGCCGGACGTGATTATTCTGGATACCGAGTCGCCCGACCGCGATACGCTCGCTTTTTTGGATGTCGTCGAAGGAGTAGCGGA
>JBDTPM010000054.1:0-8642 GCA_039932695.1 Gallionella sp.
ACTCCGCGGTCACGCCGAAACGGCCCGAGGCCACCTGCTTGATGCGCGAACGCAACGAGTCGCCGGCCTTGAGCTCACGGTCGCTTTCGATGCGATTCCTGCCGATGATATCGGACAGCATTTCGCCGCCCTTCAGGCTCTTGAAGCGCGCCGCGTCTTCGCCGCCTTCGCCGGTGTTCGATTTTCCGCCGATGCGGTTCATCGCGATCGCCAGTGTGGTGTGCGCTTCGGTAGAGATGGAACCGAGCGACATCGCACCAGTGACAAAACGTTTGACGATCTCCCTGGCCGGCTCGACTTCTGCCAACGGCACCTGCGGACCTGCGGGCTTAACTTCAAATAGACCGCGCAAGGTTTTCAGCCTGGTGCTTTGTTCGTTGATCAGCTTCGCATATTCCTTGTAGGTCGCCGCATTGTTGGTGCGCGTGGCATGCTGCAGTTTCGCGATGGAATCGGGTGTCCACATGTGTTCTTCACCGCGCACACGCCAGGCATATTCGCCGCCTGCTTCGAGCGCGTTGGCCAGCACCGGGTCGGCGCCGAAAGCGTTGTGGTGCGTGCGCACCGCTTCTTCTGCCACTTCGCTCAAACCGATGCCTTCGATCTGCGTCGCCGTGCCGGTGAAATACTCCGCGACGAATCCGGCATTCAGGCCGATCGCTTCAAAGATCTGCGCGCCGCAATAAGACTGGTAAGTGGAAATACCCATCTTGGACATCACCTTCATCAGCCCCTTGTTGATCGCCTTGATATAGCGCTTCTTGGCTTCCTTGACATCGACTTTCGCGGGCAGCTTCATCGCCGCGATGGTCTCGTAGGCCAGCCACGGGCATATCGCTTCCGCACCGTACCCGGCCAGCAACGCGAAGTGATGCACCTCGCGTGCCGAACCGGTGTCCACCACCAGGCCTGTGCTGGTGCGCAGTCCGGCTTGCACCAGATGATGATGCACTTTGGAACACGCGACCAGCGCGGGGATCGCGACGCGCCTGGACGACATCGCGCGGTCAGACAGGATCAGCACGTTGTAACCGTCTGCCACGGCTTGGTCGGCTGCGGCACACAAGGCCTGCACCGCTTTTTCGCAACCCGCCGCGCCCTGCGTTGCCGGATAGGTGATATCCAGTACCAGCGAGCGATAACGTCCCTGCGTGAGTTGATCGACGTTGCGCAATTTTGCGATGTCATCGTTCGACAATACCGGCTGATGCACTTCAAGACGCAGCATCGGTTTGGTTTCTTCGATGCCGAGCAGGTTGGGTTTCGGGCCGATGAACGAAGTCAGCGACATGACGATCTCTTCGCGTATCGGGTCGATCGGCGGATTGGTCACTTGCGCGAACAACTGCTGGAAATAATCGTAGAACGTGCGGTTCTTGTTCGACAATACCGCCAGAGCAGCATCGGTGCCCATCGAACCGGTTGGCTCCTCGCCGGCGCTGACCATCGGCGCCAGGATAAACTTCAGGTCTTCCTGCGAATAGCCGAACGCCTGCTGGGTATCCAGTAACGAGGCATTCAGTTTCGGCTTGGCTGCCACATCTGGCAGATCACCCAGGAAGTAGCGGGATTGTTCGATCCACTGCCGGTAAGGTTTTGCAGTGGCGAGTTGTTTTTTCAGTTCGGCATCATCGACGATGCGGCCGGCCTGCATGTCGATCAGGAACATCTTGCCCGGTTGCAAACGCCATTTCTTGACGATCTTGTGCTGCGGGATATCCAGCACGCCCATCTCGGAAGCCATCAGCACCATGTCATCGTCGGTGATCAGATAGCGCGCCGGACGCAGGCCGTTTCGATCCAGCGTCGCGCCTATCATGCGGCCATCGGTGAAAGCCACCGCAGCAGGGCCGTCCCACGGCTCCATCAGCGCGGCATGGTATTCGTAAAACGCGCGGCGTTCTTCGTCCATCAGCGGATTGCCCGCCCATGCTTCGGGTATCAGCAGCATCATCGCGTGCGGCAGCGAATAACCGCCAGCGACCAGCAATTCCAGCGCGTTGTCGAAACAGGCCGAGTCGGATTGGCCTTCGGTGATCAGCGGCCAGAGCTTTTCCAGGTCTGCGCCGAGCAGCTTGGAGGACATCGCCGCATGACGCGCCGCCATCCAGTTCACATTGCCGCGCACCGTGTTGATCTCGCCGTTGTGGGCGATCATCCGGAAAGGATGCGCCAGGTTCCAGGTCGGGAAGGTGTTGGTGGAGAAACGCTGATGCACCAAGGCCAGCGCTGTGACCACCCTTGCGTCCTGCAGATCGAGATAATACTTGCCGACCTGGTCGGCCAGCAGCATGCCCTTGTAGACGATGGTGCGTGTAGACAACGAGGGACAATAGAAACCTTCGCCTTGCGACTTGGCCAAGCCGCTAACCGCGTGCTCCATGGTCTTGCGTATCACGAACAACTTGCGCTCGAACGCATCCTGATCCGAGCAGTTTTTCCCGCGCCCGATGAACACCTGGCGCATGACCGGTTCGACCTTTTTGACACTCTCGCCCAGACCCGAACTATCCACCGGGACATCGCGCCAACCCAGCACAGACTGGCCTTCTGCAATGATCTTCGAGGCGACGACCTTCTCGCACGCGGCACGTGCAGCCGTATCCCGCGGCAGAAACAACATCCCCACGCCATAACTGCCCACAGCCGGCAACTCCACACCCTGTGCCGCACATTGGGCACTCAGGAACGCATCGGGGATCTGCAGCAGAATGCCTGCGCCATCACCGGCCAGCGGGTCAGCCCCCACCGCACCACGATGGGTCAGGTTTTTAAGTATCTGCAGACCCTGACGCACCATGTCATGGCTTTGCCTGCCCTTGATATGGGCGACAAAACCTACCCCGCAGGCATCGCGCTCCTGGCGCGGATCATACAAACCTTGCTGCACCGGCAAAGAAGAGTTGCTCACTGTGTTCCCCAGTTAAAACCAAACAGCTCAAATCAACAGAGCCAAAAAATGGCGACACGCGTCGCCAAGTAAAATTCAAAAGCGAAAGGGCGGAAATTCTACCTTGTCTGGTGATGATGGGCAACCGCAACGAACGGAGTGGCTTGGCTTAAGGAACCTCTGATTAAGTCCCACATGGCCGCGCACCCGGCTTTGCGGGATGGGGTGCAAGGAAGGCCAACCCCCTTTCTAACTTTCCCCCGCCTGCGGGGGAAAGGACGATCGCCTCCTCTCCCGCAAGCGGGAGAGGATTGAGGTGAGGGCTGACGCGAATGATCATTCCCTTCGCTAGGAACCTGACGCCGCAGACCGCCCGCAAAGCCAGTGCCCGTAAGGGTTGCAACAAAAACGGGTTCATGGTGGACTTAACCAGAGGTTCCTTAAACCGGCGCTTCTTCCACCGCGAAGATGCGGCGGTGTTCGCGGATGGCGTAGCGGTCGGTCATTCCGGCGATGTAATCGGCAACAGCACGGGTCCGGTTTGCTTCCTGCTGTTGTCCCCGCAAGGGGGAGGCCGGTGGGTGCCCGACAGCTTTGCTGTCACCCTCCCGTACCTGGAATTGCGGAGGCAACAGGCGGCTGTCCGCCATGAATATTCCGAACAAGTCGCTGATGATGCGCTGCGCCTTGGTACTCATCCGCAGCACGCGATAGTGCCGATAGAGATGGGTGCGCAGGAAATTCTTCAGCTCACGCTGCAGTTCGTTCATCTCGGGACTGTAAGCGATCATCGCCGGTGCATTTCTCACATCTTCAAGGGACGCCGGACCTGGCGATCCGATATTGAGTTCGCTTTGCCGGATCAGGTCACCGACCAGCGTATTGATCATGCGTCGCACCGTTTCATGGACCACGCGCCGCTCGGGCAGATCGGGATAGGCAAGCCTGACCTCGTTCAAATGAATCGCCACCAACGGCACTGCGGCGATCTGTTCAAGCGTGATCAAGCCGGAGCGCAAGCCATCGTCCACATCGTGATTGTTGTAGGCGATCTCGTCGGCGAGATTCGCGACCTGCGCTTCAAGAGACGGGCGGCGGTTATTCAGAAACCTTATGCCCAGATCGCCCAATCGCGCCGCGTTCTCTGCAGAACAGTGCTTCAATATACCTTCGCGTGTCTCAAAGCACAGATTCAGCCCATCGAAAGCAGCATAGCGCTCTTCCAGAACATCAACGACACGCAGAGACTGCAGATTGTGCTCGAAGCCGCCGTGCGTTTTCATGCAGGCATTCAGCGCATCCTGTCCGGCATGGCCGAACGGCGTGTGTCCTAGATCGTGTGCCAGCGAGATCGCCTCGGCGAGATCTTCGTTCAGATGCAAACGCCGCGCGATGGAACGGGCGATCTGCGCGACTTCGATACTGTGGGTGAGACGGGTGCGGAACAGATCGCCCTCGTGGTTCACGAACACCTGGGTCTTGTATTCCAGGCGGCGAAATGCACCGGAATGGATGATGCGGTCACGGTCGCGCTGGAATTCGCTGCGGCCTTGCGGCGCATCCTCGGAAATTTGACGGCCACGCGAATTACTTTCAGTAACGGCGTAAGATGCGAGATCAGCCATGCGCGCAGACCTGCAGGGTTTGCGCCAACAAGGCTGGCGGCACATCGCCGTAGACCACGGCATGGCCGACTTGCTTGAGCAGCACGAAGCGCATCTTGCCTCCTTCGACTTTCTTATCCAGGCCCATCAAATCAAGATATTTATCCGCACCCAAGTCAGGCGCAACTACCGGCAGCCTGGCTTGCTCGAACAGCCTGCGTATGCGTTGCACATCCTGCGCGCTGATCCAGCCCATGCGCTGCGACAAGTCTGCCGCCATGACGGTGCCAGCCGCAACACCTTCACCATGAAGCCAGTTGCCATAGCCCATACCCGATTCGATCGCATGTCCGAAAGTGTGGCCAAGATTCAACAAGGCGCGTTCGCCGCTTTCACGTTCATCTGCCGCGACCACTTCAGCCTTGTTCTGGCAACTGCGCGCGATCGCGTATTGCAGCGCTGCGGTATCGCGTGCCAGCAATTTATCCATGTTCTGTTCCAGCCATTCGAGGAAAGGCAGGTCGCGGATCAGCCCATACTTGATGACTTCGGCAAGGCCTGCCGACAGTTCTTTATCCGGCAGGGTGCTCAGCGTATCGGTATCGGCCAGCACCAGTTGCGGCTGGTAGAACGCGCCTATCATGTTCTTGCCGAGCGTATGATTGATGCCGGTCTTGCCGCCCACCGAGGAATCCACCTGTGCCAGCAGCGTGGTCGGTATCTGTATGAAAGGTACACCTCGCAAATAAGTCGCTGCGGCATAACCGGTCATATCACCCACCACTCCACCACCCAGCGCGATCAGTGGCGTAGAACGCTCGCAGCGATTGGTCAGTAATGCGTCATAGATCAGATTCAGCGTGTCGGAATTCTTGTATTCCTCTCCATCCGGCAATATCACAGGCACACTGTCAACAGCGATATTTCGCAAGGTTTGCTGAAGCTTCTCCAGATAAAGCGGAGCGACTGTGGTGTTGGTCACGATGGCAACGCGCTTGCGTGGCAGGTGTCCTTGTATCAGCTCGGCATGACCGAGCAATCCGCTGCCGATATGTATCGGATAGCTGCGCTCTCCCAATCCAACTGTCAATGTCTGCATGATCTATCAGTCATCCTTTCGGGCGGAATTTTGGAACGCCTCGATTTCACCCGCCAAATTCAACATCAAGCTATGTACGCTCTGCTTGCCACTCTGGATCACGATATCGGCTACCTGCTGATACAAAGGATCGCGTTGCTGGTGCAACTCCTTCAATTTGCCGTAGGGATCTCCGGTTTGCAGCAGAGGACGATTGCGATCATGCCGTGTACGATGCCATAGATCATTCACGTTCGCCCTGAGGTAGATGACGATTCCACACTGTTTTAACAGCGTCCGGTTTTGCTCCGCCAGCACCGTGCCACCTCCGGTAGCCAGAACCATGTTATCGCGCTTCACCAGGTCGGTCAGCGTAGCGGTCTCACGCAAACGGAAACCAGGCTCGCCTTCAACATCGAATATGTGCGGGATATTCACGCCGGTACGCTTCTGAATTTCCTCATCACTGTCCACAAACACCTTGCCCAAGTGCTTGGCCAGTGTCCGTCCCATCGTGGTCTTTCCAGATCCCATCATGCCCACCAGAATCAGGTTCCCGGACTGAAATTTGCGGCTATGGTCCGGGTGGTCATATGCGCGATCGGTGTCTTGGGTGCTCTGCATATCTCACATTGTAAACGATAAAAACAAAAGCACCCGCAAGGGGTACGCCCGCGGGTGCCCGGAGGCTTTGCCTCCACCCTTCCTCAGCCCGGACCAAGCCGGGCTTGAGTTGATACAAAATTTTCCAGGTCAGCGCAAGTTCAATGATTCCTTCATGATCTTTGGAGAGATGAAGATCAGCAACTCGTTCTTATTATCAATCTTGGAGGTACTCCTAAACAGATAGCCCAGCACCGGTATATCCCCAAGCAACGGAACCTTTTGTACACCGTCGGTTAACACCTGTGTATACACGCCGCCGATCACTACCGTGCCGCCATTTTCCACCAACACCTGAGTTTGCACCTGGTTGGTGTCGATGCTGGGAACGCCGGCATAAAGCTGCCCTACCGAGTCTTTATTTACCGCAATATCCATGATGACATTGTCATCCGGGGTGATTTGCGGCTTGACCTTCAAACTCAATGTGGCTTTTTTGAATGCCACATTGGTCGCGCCACTGCTGCTGGCTTGCTGGTATGGAATTTCAGTGCCCGCCTCGATCGTGGCCTCGGTCTTGTCCGAAGTCACAACCCTGGGACTGGATATGATTTTACCCTTGCTGTCAGTTTCAAGCGCGGTCAATTCAACGGATAGCAATTTGCTCAAAGTACTATTGAATAGCAGCAAGGAGAATGCGCCAGCGGTTCCCGCTGATGGCAAATTCACATTAGGAGTATTGGCAGGCATCGTTGTGCCAGCCAATGGTCCGCCAGTAACCTGATTCGCCCCTATGTTTCCAAATAATCTGGAGCTGTTACCCACTGAAAAGGCGTCGTTGGAAACGTATCCGAGTCTAACGCCCAAATTCTTGCCAAACTGGTCCGAGGCCTCGACTACACGTGCCTCTATCATCACTTGTCTTACCGGCACGTCGATCTGCTTGATCAGCTTGCGAATGCCATCCAGTTTTGTCGGCGTGTCCTGGATAAACAGCTGATTGGTTCGTTCATCCCAGACGGCGCTACCACGCGCGGATAGAATTTTTTGTTTGTCGTCTGTCAGAATTTTCTTGAATGCGTCAGCCTTGGTGTAATTGAGCTGGAAACTCTCGGTATGCAACTCTTCCAGTTCGGAAATCTCTTGCCGTGCGGTCAGATCAATTTTTTCCTTGGCTGCGATCTCGTCGCGGGGAGCGACTTGAATCACATTGCCATTCTTGCGCATATCCAATCCCCGGCTCTGCAGGATGATATCGAACGCCTGATCCCACGGCACGTCCTTCAAGCGCAGGGTAAGATTTCCGCTAACGGTATCGCTGATGACCATGTTCAGTTCGGTGAAATCCGCGATCACATTCAAAGCTTCACGAACATCGATCTTCTGGAAGTTCAGCGTCAATTTTTCGCCTGCATAGCCGGCTTTGCCACCCTTGACCAACTTGTTGGGATCTTCGGTAACCGGCTTTACTTCGACAATGAATTTATTATCGGTTTGGTATGCGGCGTGTTCCCACTGCCCCCTGGGTTCGATCACCATACGCACGTTGTCACCATTGGCAAAGGTGTCCACGAGTTGCACCGGCGTCGCAAAATCGATCACGTCCAGCTTGCGCTGCAAATTTCGCGGCAGGCCGGTTTTAAGAAAATCAACGATCAGCGTAGCGCCTTGTTGCCGAATGTCTATGCCTATGCCCGGGTCGGAGAGGTCGACTTGGATGCGTCCTTCGCCATTCTTGCCGCGATGAAAATCGATGTCTCGTAAAGTATGTTTTTGCACATCCCGGTTCGCCTCGGCAAAACGCGCAATGCTGGAGGTAGAGGCCACATCCCCTGGCTTGGCATGCAATGTGATCAACAGGTTGTTACCGTCGACCTTGGTGTCGTAACTCAACATTTGGTTGAGATTGACTACCAGTCGGGTGCGGCCACCCGCCTGAACAATGTTGGCACTGCGCAAATCGCCCTCGGAGAAATCCTGAACCGATTTACCAAGCCCGTTTGCCGTATTTGGAAAATCAAACGCGATGCGCGGCGGGGTATTGATAGTGAACCCGGCCGGGGGGTTAGCCAGCGGCTGAGACAGTTCGACCTTGATCAACGTAGCCCCGCCACCGCCACTGCTCACACCCAACGCGGTGATAGTGTTCTGTGCTGCGGCATGTGCCTGCCCACCCAATACGCCAAAGACGATGAATATGCCAAGCAATCGAACTGCGCTGTTAATGTGTCCCATTGTCTTACTCCCAAGTCATTCAAGTAATTGCAAGCTGCTCACGCGTTCAGTCCAATCGCCGGCACTGTCTTGCACCAGTTCTTTGATTATTATTTCCGTATCCGTCACTTCTTTTATCAAGCCAAAGTTCAGACCGATATAATTGCCGGCCTTTACACGATGAAGCTTGCCATCGGTGGCGCGGATCACCGCATAACCCACCTTGCTCTTATAAAGGTATCCGACCATTTTG
>JBDTPM010000055.1:0-7339 GCA_039932695.1 Gallionella sp.
TACCGCAATCGCTTCGGCCATCCGAAGCCGGAAATCCTGCAACGCTATGCAAACAAAGGCGCGCAACTATTGCGCTCGGATGCGGACGGCGCGATCCTGGTCGAGATGAACCCGCAGGGCTTGCGTCTGGAACGCTACCGTACGGCCCATCGCCGCTATTGGACGCATATGCCGGTGCCCGAGGAGAAGGCACGGTAAATCTTCCGTGTCACAACTTTCCCAAGTTGACCTGACTGATGAATACTGGAACACTGCACACCATCCGACAGCAAATATCACGTAACATAATCACCTTGTTTGGACGCGCGGCATAATCACAAAAGGAACACCGATGAAAATAATCTTGATGCTGGCACTTCTATCAATACCTGTTTCCGGCCTGGCGAAAGAACAGGGCATCGCCGGACTGACGGCTCATGACATAGTCGACAACAGAACGACTCTCAAACTTTCACCCAGGATGAAACACCGTCTGCTTTCCAACATGCGGGCTCAGATGGCGGCGACACAGACTATCATCGGACTGCTTGCCGAAGAGAAATTCAATAGTGCTGAGAGCACAGCCCGAGCCAAACTTGGAATGACCGAAGACCTGAAGCAGATCTATGACAAGTCCCAAAATGAGGATTTCAAAAAACTGGGGCTGGCTGCACACTCCAGCGCGAACGAATTGGCGAATACACTGCAGACCAAAGACCTGAAAGGATCATTGCAGGCTTTGCGAAAAACGATGGGCTTTTGCGTGCAGTGCCACAGGAAATTCCGGCAGTGAACAGACGAAATGTTTAGAAAGGCAGCACGATGAAACAAAGCTTGGCGATCCTGATACTCAAGTTAACCAGCCTGATTTGGCTGACCCATGCTTCTGTCAGCATGGCTGATGAGCAGACTCCCGCAGTCAAGGTGGGCGTGTATGCCAGGCACCTGGGCAGCAAGATCGTGTACCACTACCGCGTGATCAACAACTTCCCGCAAACCATCGACGCCGTTTCGATCGGACGCGACGGCAGGAATGACGAGGACCCCAATAACGACTACTGGGAACTGCTTGAACTGCCATCGGGCTGGCACAGCAAATTGGGTATCCCCGCCTCAAGCTCCAACTCGCCCACAGGCTGGCGTGTTTCCGTGAGTGAGCCTGAAAAAGGCGAAGCGCACGCCATCCTTTGGGAAGTCATCAATGAAAAGTCACCCGCTCTGCTTGGCGGTCAAACCCTGGCCAAAATGAGTGTTTCGCTGGATCAGGCCGACGCCAATTATCTGACCGGCCATGCCATGATCCACTTTACCAACCGGTATCCGGCCACGATCACCGTTCACCTCGATCAGCTTGATATCACGCCGCCCAACCTCTCGGTGAACCTGAATCCGGGCACGATACGTTCGCCGGACAACAAACTGATCCCGGTCAACGCGATCTTCACGATCAAGGATGACGACTACGACCACCTGCCCGAGATCAAGCTCGAGTCCATCACCTCCAACGAGCCATTGGAACCCGGTGATATCCGCGATGCGAGTTTTGGTATCGATGACCGGTACATAAAGCTCCGCGCCCATCGCAATGGTTCGACCGACCGTATCTACACCGTGGTCTATTCGGCAACCGACGGGTCCGGCAACCAGACCCTGGCATCAGCCACCGTGACGGTACCGCATGATCAGGACAACATCATCAAACCGTAGATTGTGACCGGCAAATCAGCGTGCCGTGAACTCGGCACACTCACTATTTCTCCAAGGCCTCTGTGCCTCCGGGCGCCCCTTGCAATGATCCCCACATGACGCCAGTCCTCTATTCTTTCCGTCGCTGCCCGTATGCGATGCGCGCGCGCCTTGCGCTCCATTCCAGCGGCATGGCCTTCGAGCTGCGCGAAGTGGCATTGCGCAACAAGCCGGCCAGCATGCTGACAGCCTCCCCCAAGGGGAGTGTGCCGGTGCTGGTGTTGCCTGACGGTGGCGTGATCGATGAAAGCTGGGAGATCATGCTATGGGCATTGCGCCAGCATGACCCGGAAGGTTGGCTGGGAAAAGATGAAGCATGCATCGCTGCTGCGAGCCCCCTGATCTTCGACAACGACACGAACTTCAAGCGCGATCTGGATCAATACAAATACCCTGAGCGCTATCCGGATAACCCGCAACTGCATTACCGCACCCAAGCGGAAATATTTTTGCGGAGACTGGAAGACCGCTTATGTGCGACACCCTATTTGCTGGGCGATACCCTGTCCATCGCGGATGCGAGTATCTTTCCGTTCATCCGCCAATTCGCGGACGTGAACAAAGAATGGTTCGTTCAGGCACCCTATGTATCGCTGCAACGCTGGCTGAATGATTTTTTGGACTCGGCGCGATTTGCTGCGGTCATGTATAAACATCAGCCTTGGCAGCCGGGCGACACACCCATCATCCTGAACAATGAAGAGGTAAACCAATGCTGAGCCTGATCATCTCCACCATTGTATTCTTCATTGCATCCTGGTATATCAAACGATATATGGACGATCAGAATATCCCCAAGGGCATGACGCGCGGCGTGATGGTGTTCACGCTTGCCGCCCTGGTGTCATGGGGTGCAGGTGCATTGGTGGACTGGGCTCAAGTCAAGATCGAAGGCCCGCAGGCTGTGGCGCAACCATCGGGCGATCTGTCGCAACTGCTGAAGGCTGCCGGTCAGGCGCAACCGTGAACTGTCGCAGGCTTCCGGCAGATCACGCCGATCAATACAACCTGAATTTCAGCTGCAAGGAAATCGCTCCATACAACCTGTCCTTGTAGCCGGGTACGAACAACATGTTGACGCCAAGTTTGTCGTACTCGATGCTTGCTGTCGGTATGACCGCGAAAAACCAGCCGCCATTCAACATATTTGGATATCCATCAATAGCCCCCACAACCGCTCCAAGACGAACCTGACCCAGGCCCAGTGGCTGCCAATACCAGCCGGCGTAATGTGAAGTTTGTCTATCGCTGTTATCGAACACGCCAAGCGTGATCGAGCTGACAGTCGAATAGCGGTATTCCCCACCCAGTCCGAAATTCCTGTTTTCCAGCCCCTTGTCTTTCTCGAAGTGATAGGAGTAAAACCCCGGATTCAGCCAAAGCTCACCGACCGGTTTCGACTCGATGACTGAAAAGAATCCCGGGGTTTCGGCAACAGATATTGCGGGGGTCAATGCCAGGCCAACAACGACCAAGGCTTTAGTGACATGATGGCGCATCAATTTCGGCATAAGGTGGGCTGCAAGTCGTTTGATCATCGTCAATCCGGCGCCCGCCAACTCAAACACCGAATGTCTGTTTGTGGCTCATGCTTGATGGATGCAGTTCCCCTCAGTGAGACAATCCGGGGAATAATTCCAGCATCCCGTCCGCCATGAATTGCACCGCCATCGCGGCGAGTATCAAACCCATCACCCGGGTGGCGATGTTGAGTCCGCCGGTGCCAAGACGCTTGCCGATCGGCTCGGCCAGCCGCAATACCAGCCAGACGATCACCACCACACCGATTATCCCGACGTTGAACACGATCTTGTCCGTCAGTCCACCCGCCTGGTGCGCATCGACGATGGCCAGACTGATGGATCCCGGCCCTGCCAGCAGCGGGATCGCCAGCGGCACGACGGCGATGTCGTTCTTCGCCTCGGCTTCGGCCTGCTCCGCATCGGTGTGCCGCGCCGTGCTGGGATTGGCACCGAACATCGCGACCGCGATGAGCAGCAACAGCAGCCCGCCGCCAACTCGAAACGACGGGATGCCGATACCGAAGAAAGCCAGCATCGCATCACCGGCCCAGACTGCGAGTGTCAGGATCACCGCGACTGCAATAGATGCCTTGAGCGCCGTGCGGTGCATCGCCTCCGGGGGGCGATCGGCCATCAAGCTGAGGTAGATGGGTATGACCCCGAACGGATTCAGGATGGCGAAGATACCCACCAGATATTTTATTTGCTCGGTCCAAACGGGTAACTGCGACATGATGGTGCTTTCAATTTTATAGTGTAGGGGCGAGATTCATCGCGCCCAAATCTATTCATTCACCGGAAGGAAGAAGGGCGCGATGGCTTTGCATAGCCATTCCACTAGGCTGTCAAAGAACAACAACCAAGTGGCTGGTTAAATCTCGCCCCTACCGAATTTTTTGATCTTTGAAATAGATTTGGAATAACCTATCTGGCTTCATCGATCATCTTTATGGTCTTGGTTTCGACCTCGTGCGCAACCTTGACCAATGATGCGTCCTTCGACAATGCGGCCAGCATCGGGACAGGCTTGATCATCCCGATCATCGTCTTGCCATGTTCGGTGTATACCGAAATGCGGCAGGGCAGCGCCATATTCAAACGCATATCGGTGGAGAGCACCTTGCCGGCCTGCCCCGGGTTGCACACCTCGAAGACTTTGCAATTCTCTGCGAATGCGATGCCTTTGCCGCGCAGCGTGTTGCCAAGATCATGGATATGCAGCACGCCAAACTCGTTGCGCTTTACCGCCGCCTCGAGATCTACCGCAGCCTGTTCGAAGCTCTTGCTGCTTTCAACGATGTAATACATGGCTTTCTCCCTGAAATTTCATGTTGGTCGGAAATGCATGTCAGAGTAGGCCAGTACAGTGATCTTGTCCAGCGGGTGCCAGGCCACATGTCTTTCGGACTTGCCATCAGTTAAGACTGTGCTACCCTGCCCCCATGAAAAACATCGAAAACATATCTCATTATCTTGCGACGCTTTTGATCACTGCCTGGGTCGGGGGGTTGTGGGCGGTCGGCTATCTGGCCGTTCCGGTTTTGTTTTACGGCCAACCGGACAGGCAATTGGCGGGCATGCTGGCCGGGCAGATGTTCACTATGGTGGGTTATCTCGGCATGGTGTGCGGCACGTATCTGCTGGCGTATCGCTTCGGTATGTCTGGCCGGAACGCATTGCGCCAGTCCTTGTTCTGGGTAGTGGCTGCGATGTTGTCGATCACGCTGGTGATCCAATGCGGCATCCAGCCGGTGATGACAGACCTCAAGGCGCAAGCATTGCCGCTTGATGTGATGCACAGCGTGTTCGCTGGTCGCTTCAAGATGCTGCACGGTGTGTCCAGCATGATCTATCTGATACAAAGTCTGCTTGGGGTGTTTCTGGTCATCAAGACACGTCAGGCGTGATTGCTCAACGCCCCTCTCCCTAGCCCTCTCCCGCAAACGGGAGAGGGGACTGACTGATGAGGATAATAAACAGAGCCGCATCAGCGGCTCTTTTTATCAAATCATCAAGCCAGCGCCTTGATCACGTCCTCGACCACCTTCTTCGCATCGCCAAATATCATCATGGTCTTGTCCAGATAGAACAGGTCATTGTCCAGCCCGGCATAACCGGTCGCCATGCTGCGTTTCACGACCAGCACGGTGCGCGCCTTGTGCGCTTCGAGGATGGGCATGCCGTAGATCGGGCTGGCTTTGTCGTTCTTGGCGGCGGGGTTCACCACGTCGTTGGCACCGATCACCAGCACCACGTCGGTGTCGGCGAATTCGTTGTTGATCTCATCCATCTCGACCACCTGGTCGTACGGCACCTCCGCCTCGGCCAGCAGCACGTTCATGTGCCCGGGCATGCGCCCCGCCACCGGGTGGATCGCGTAGCGCACCTTCACGCCTTTTTCAGCAAGCAGATGGGACATCTCCTTGATCGCATGTTGCGCGCGCGCCACGGCCAGACCGTAGCCCGGCACGATGATCACTGAATCGGCATTGCCCATCAGGAATGCCGCATCGTCCGCACTGCCGCTGCGATAGGTCTTCTGCTCGCCACTGTCAGCCGCTGCCGCGCCCTCACCGCCGCCGAAACCCCCGAGGATCACGTTGAGGAAGGCGCGGTTCATCGCCTTGCACATGATGTAGGACAGGATCGCGCCGGAGCTGCCCACCAGCGAACCGGCGATGATCAGCATGTTGTTGTTCAGCGTGAAGCCGATGCCCGCCGCCGCCCAGCCGGAATAGGAGTTCAGCATCGAGATCACCACCGGCATGTCTGCCCCGCCGATCGGCACGATCAACAGAACGCCGAGCAGCAAGGCGATGGCGGTCATGGTCAGGAACGGTGTCCAGCCCGGCGTGATGAAGAACGCGATGCCGAAACCGATCATCGCGATGCCGAGGCCGAGATTCAGCCAATGCTGGCCGGCGAAACGCAGCGGCTTGCCGGAAATCTTTCCGGACAGTTTGCCGAACGCGATGATCGAGCCGGTGAAGGTGATCGCGCCGACGAAGGTGCCGATGAACAGCTCGATGCGGTTGCTGGCGTGCAGGGTCGCACCGATGCCGTAAGCAGCCGGATTATTGAATGCGGCCATCGCGACCAGCACTGCGGCCAAGCCGACCAGCGAGTGCATCGCGGCAACCAGTTCCGGCATCTGTGTCATCTGGATACGCTTGGCGACAAATGCACCGATGCTGCCACCGATGGCGATGGCGGTCAGGATATACCCGACGTTATGTGTCACGCTCAGTGTAGTCAGCACGGCGATAGCCATACCGATCATGCCGAACATGTTGCCGCGCCGCGCGGTAACGGGAGAGCTCAGACCCTTCAGCGTCAGGATGAACAGGACGGCGGCAACGAGATAAGCGAGTGCAACAAAATTAGCCGACATATGCACTCCTCGGGAAAATCAGATTTTCGGGATGCAGCACAAGGCGCACGGAGCACAGCGAGCGAGACATACCTTTTTGGTAGGCGAGAGAGCGAGCACCGCGCAACGCCGCGATGCGCCCGAAGTGCTTTAAGCAGGCAAGCCGCAAAGCGGCGGCTCGCAAAAATGGTTTTATTGAGGAGCGCACTTACTTACCTTTCTTCTTGAACATATCCAGCATGCGCTGGGTGACGAGGAAGCCGCCGAACACGTTGACTGCCGCGAGTGTCACTGCAACCAGACCAAGGATGGTACCGATATCCATCTTTTGCGAACCCGTGGTCATCCCTATGCCTTTAAGGAGAGAATCAACACCGCTTGCATCAGGGCCGGCCGCCAGCATCGCGCCGACGATGATGATGCCGGATACCGCGTTGGTCACTGACATCAGCGGCGTATGCAGCGCCGGGGTGACATTCCACACCACGTGATAACCGACGAAGATCGCCAGCACAAACACGGTAAGATTCAAGACAACAGGATCGACTCCGCTCATATACCACTCCTTTATAAATTCTGTGAAAGGTGAAACGTGAAACGTAGAACCAACTGGCATTTACATTTCACTTTTCCCATTTCACTTTTCACTATTTTCCAATGACTGCACCGTCGATCGCGATCAGCGAACCGGCGATGATGTCGTCTTCACGATTGATGTTGA
>JBDTPM010000056.1:0-1563 GCA_039932695.1 Gallionella sp.
AGCGCCGGCTGGCCGACCACATGGGTTTGCCGGCCACCAGCTTCACGGCGTCACGGCGATGGTCCTGCTGCCGCGCCTCGCCGAAGCGCGCCGGCGCCTCGGCGCTGGCCATCTGGGTCCCCGCTGCTTGGGGCGCCACCGCCGCAGTATTTATCTGGGCGATCACTTCGTTGCTGCCCACCTTCTCGCCATCAGCCTTGATAATTTTTGTCAGCACGCCGCTCTTGGTGGCGGGCAGCTCCAGCACCACTTTATCTGTCTCTACGTCGATCAGATTTTCACCCTCGCTCACCGCCTCACCGACTTGTTTATGCCAGGTTAGCAGAGTCGCTTCGGTGACGGATTCGGATAACTGGGGGACTTTGACTTCAACCAAATGGCTTTCAATGGTACTCATGATGTGATGCTCCCGGATTAGGTTTATTGTCGAGATCGTTGCGGAAGGCGGCTTCGATCACCGCTTTCTGTTGTTCCTGATGCACCGCCAGATAACCTGCGGCGGGTGCGGCTGATGACGGACGCAGCGCGTAGTCGAGGCGCATACCCTTGCGCAGGTGGCGCAGCAAATAATGCTGGATGCGATGCCACGCACCTTGATTGCCAGGCTCTTCCTGGCACCATACCAACTCGCTGGCATTCGGATAAGCGGCGATCTGCGCGGTAAAGTCATCGTGCGGAAACGGATAAAGCTGTTCGATGCGGATGATCGCCATGTCACTGATGTCTTTGGCTCGCCGCGCAGCGAGCAACTCGTAATACACCTTGCCGCTGCAAGCGATGATGCGGCGCACTTTATTGGCCTTCAGCATCTCCACCTCGGGTATCACCGACTGGAATCTTCCCTGTGTCAATTCAGTGATCGGTGAAGCTGCATCCTTGCTGCGTAACAAACTCTTGGGCGTGAACACGATCAGCGGCTTGCGATACGGGCGCAACATCTGGCGGCGCAGCAGGTGGAACATCTGCGCCGGCGTAGAAGGGATGCACACCTGGATGTTGTAATCGGCGCACAACTGCAAATAGCGCTCGATGCGTCCCGAGGAATGTTCCGCTCCTTGCCCTTCATAGCCGTGCGGCAGCAGCATCACCAACCCGCACATCCTGCCCCACTTCACTTCGCCGGACGCGATGAACTGGTCGATCACCACTTGCGCTCCGTTGGCGAAATCGCCGAACTGCGCTTCCCACAGCACCAGCGAATTCGGCTCGGCAGTGGCGTAACCGTATTCGAAAGCCAGCACTGCTTCTTCGGACAGCAAGGAATCGATCACCACGAAATCCGCCTGGTCGGCAGCAAGATGCTGCAACGGCGTGTAAGCACCTTCATGCCACTCCACGCGATTCTGGTCATGCCAGATGGCATGACGATGGAAGAACGTGCCGCGACTAGTGTCCTGTCCGCTTAGCCGAACTGGATAGCCTTCCGTCAGCAGCGTGGCGTAAGCCAGGTTTTCTGCCATGCCCCCATCCAGCGGCAATTCGCCGCGTGCCATCGCGATGCGATCCTCGACGATTTTCTGCACGCGCGCATGCAGCGTAAAATTTTCCGGAACGGTGGTCAGC
>JBDTPM010000057.1:0-4185 GCA_039932695.1 Gallionella sp.
CCAGCGGATCCCACTTCTGCACCTCGAAGAGAAACGATGCGATGTATCTGGCCAAAAAGGGCGGAAGGAACAACTACCAGTTCTTCAATGTGCAGCCGGGCAAGATGGCATTGATGCGCCAAGGGGTTTTACCGATCAAGTATTCCGGCTGACTGCGCCGCCTCCTGCCCAGCATCCCCTCAATCATCTTTCTGAGCTTGTGCGGCGAGTATCTTGCACAGGTGCTCGTCGTTAGGATTCAGCGTGCAGTGCGCCACCGCTTCGAACAATCCCTGTATCTCCCCCAGACTGAAGCTTGCCATCAAGCGGTTAGCCATCTCCGCCTGCAAAGGCAGCATGCGCGTCTGACCATCCGGCAGGTTGAAGCGGAACCCGGCCAGACGTTTCAGGCCGCCTTCCGTTTGCGCAAGCAGGTCGGATTGCTCTTCCTGCAATGCATCGTAGCGGTCTTCGATCTCATCCATCAGATCGTCAGCCAAGTCCTCGGGTATCGCGACGATCAGTCCCATGCTGTCGTCGCATGCGCTACAGGGCACGCCTCGCTGCTCGGCGAACCCCACAAATCTGTCGCGAAGCGCAGCGTCAAAGAAGATGTATTCGATCATGGTGCCCGGGTCAGGAGTTGAAAGTGCTCTATCCTGCCTTGCGGGCCTGGCGAAATCAATCAACAAAAGGAGAAAACTTGCGTATCAGCCAGTCTGCGACTTGTGCCGCGCCGCCGGGGGTCACCGTTTCCGGCTGTGGCTGAGGGGTACATGCCTTGGTACCACGCCAGAAGATTTTCAGCTCTGAAGCGATATTTCCCCGCTCCAACACCTGCCGCGAGACTTCGCAGCACATTCCGTACTGTTCCAACCATTCGACCAGGGCAGGAGATTCCGGCCAGTCAGGACGAGCAACATACAATACAGGCGTGCCGCTGCAGGCAGCTTCGACGAAACTGCCGTATCCCGGCTTGCAGATCAGCGCGTCGCTGCTGGCGAGCAGATCGCTGAAACCCAGCGGCAGCGATTCGAGCACGATCGCATCGGGATGCACGACTTGCCAGCTTTGCTGTACCAGCCAGCGCACCCCGTCGATACGCGGCCAGCGTTCGATAGGCAAGCGGCTGGCTATGCCGCCCAGGCTGACCAGCACCAGCTTCTCCTGTTTCGAAAGTCCCAGGTGATGGTCAAGCTCGTCGCGCCTGTCATTGCCTATGTCAGCGATCGGTGCGACCGGAACGAGATTGGGCAGACCGCTCATCGCCATGCCGGGCGTGGCCCGCAAAAACGCATCCGCCTTCGCATAGCAGGCATGTATCTGCGCGGCGACAGCGTCATCACCGCAATAATGGCGGTAGATGTCAAACCAGTTCAACGAACACAGCGCCACATTGGGGATGCCTGCCCGCTGCGCACCCGCCAGCGGCAGGTAGCCTACATTGGAAAATACTAGATCGGCTTTGAGTTCGCACAGCAGGCGCGCTTCTCCGGCGACGCGCTCATCCCATTCCGCATGGAAAGACTGATAGGCTGCGCGGCTGTCCTCGACACGCACATCCAGCGCCGAGGACATCACCATGCCGATGTCTCCCTCGCCCGGCAGATGTGCGAAGGGTGCATGGATGCGCGAACGCAGATGTGAAAGCGGCACGGTGGAACGCACCGTCAGGCGCAATTGCGGCATCCGCTGGTGCAGCAGATTCAGGATCGGCGCAGTCTGTGCGACATGACCGAAACCGTGGCCGGAAATGGAAACGACGAGATGATGCATTGCGTGGCCAGTCAAAAAATCACTTCCAGGAAGCAGCTCGGATGAAGCGATTCTTTGCGTCCACGGTTTGACGTTTGAAAATAATTCGCGCCCGAACCCTTGGTCTTAGTTGCTGTCGGCCGTTGATTGCACAATGTAGTGCAAAACCAGTTTGTCATTCTGTGTGAGATCCTTGAATAAAAGGCCGACCCGGTAGCCTTGCCCAGTCTCAGCAGGCCCGGAATGACAAACGGTTCCGCAGATGGCGAGATTCAAGTTGTTCGCTTCAAACTTCACCGTGAATGCAAGGTCTACTTCATCACCACGTACGCCGAGCGTGATCGGAGAATTGAGCATCGTCCCGCCGATGCTCAGATCCATCATCGTGACTGCGACAGATGCATTTTTCCCATGAGGCGATGCGGTAGCCGGCAAGGAGGTTTTTGAGCGAATCGAATGGCGCACCAGCCTGGCTTCGACAGAAGCCGGGTAGGAAAGAAGGAAATAGGCTATCGGCGCTTCAAAGGCCTGGACGATCTGGGCCGAAAAGGAAAAGGCATATTGGCCGCTAAACCCGGAAACGGTACAGCTCTCGCCTGGCTTTATAGGCGAATTTGCGGCATTGGACTTATGCGGGGTGACCATAACCCCTTTCCCTTCGATGATCCCCAGCAACTGTAATTCGACCTCGGGGAAACCCTTTGCCATGCTCCGTAACTTTAGCGGAGTTCCGGAGCGCAACCGCAATGCTTTCAAACTGACGGATGAGTCGTTGGCTGCTGCTGAATTTTCAGACATCATTCACTTTCAACTTGTTGGTAAATGCCGGACGGGATATTTTGTCGCCTTGTGATACACATCAATATTTCTGCTGCAAGCGATTTTACCTTATCTCGGCACGGATCAGATTCGATTCGAGCAGTAAAGGAATGTGAGACCATCGTGGCCTTCCGATGGGTTCATCAGCTCAGACAATGATGGAAAAACTCCGTTGATCCATTTCTGTCCGGGTATTTCGCTGACATGAGCAAAGAAAACGGTCTAAAATGGCATGGAGCCGATTGGCGAATCAGTCGCTTGCATGATCAGGCAGTGCATTTCATCATGCTGCAACTTTTAAGGAGCGATAATAAAGTGTGGTCAGAAATCAGCCAATTCGATATTCCAAGCCGTCAGCTATTGCCGGACAATGAGGAAAAAAGGGCAGATAGATATACGCATATCGGCAAGGCACAAGTCATCAGCACGTTCTTTGGCGTGGCCAAAGTACGAGTCATCCGGGAACAGCATAAACCCAGTTATATATTGCCGCTGGCAGCATTAGCCTTAACGGGAATTGCGGCTGCGATCTGGCAGGAGCAAGACATACCACAACAGCGTGTGCCAATGCGGGTCATCGTACGGCCAGTCATTCAACCGGGTACCGAGCAGACGAATCCGCCAACATCCCCGACCGAGCCGATAATAAGCAGACCTGTTGCTCTGCCGATGGCGACGAAAGTACCGCAAACGCCCTCCCTCCCCAAGGACAACAGTCCGCCGCTTAACCTGAAGAAGTCACAGCAACTACCACTCGTGTCGGAAACCCCGGCTCCAATGGGGGTGAAACCGGCAGGGACACAATCGGGTTCGCCGCAGATGAAAAACGAACCTGTAAAAATTGCTCCGGCACCGAAACCCCTGCCGCTTTCTGTAAAAGAAGAACATCCTAAGAACCCGGCAACCATCAATCCATCCGCGAAGATGTCAGCCGAAATTCAATCCGCTTCTCAGCCGATAGCCGGGCAGCCTGCAGTGCCGATCATGAAAAAAGAAAAGCCTGTTGCCATTCCGGTTGTTGAGCCATCGATTGAGAATACACCCGCGAACTTGGCGCCCGCAACAGCCGATACGCCGCCCGGGCAAACCAGCACCCAACCATAGTCCGGTCTGAAAGCTCAATTTCAGACCGGCGCCACAGCACTTTCGGGGGAGGGGAAATTTTGACATCGCCGACGATTCTCGAATACGCGGGGATAGCAGTTTTATTTGGTTGCTTTACCTAAGCAAGCTTGGCAATATAGGGTCGATAGCGTTCACCATAGACCGGCATGAGAATATTTTTTGGCTACATCGGTATGGCACTCGGTGCTTTAGTCAGTAACGCGCATGCAGAAGAACCGGCTGCATATTCCTTTTCGGCCAATCTTGGCAACTCATCAGAATACATCAGTCGTAGGCTTCGTTTGAGATGGCAGCGTCCCGCGTTCCAGTGCGGCGTGGACATGGTCCATCGTAGCGGGGTAGCGGGCGGTAAGCCAGCGGCGTAACGCATTGGCTGGCAACCATCAACAAGGCGTTTGAGCCTGACGACTGAACCGGGACTCAGCATGACACTATCAGTTACCGAACGGGCACCGCGCATTGCCGGGATCATTTTCCTGATCGGGTTGGCCGGGATATTGACGGGTG
>JBDTPM010000058.1:0-3410 GCA_039932695.1 Gallionella sp.
GATTAATGTCCCTATTCTTAAGTCTCGGGCAATGTCGAAAGCACCGCTTCTAGGCGCTTGAGACAGCGTGCTTTGCCGAGCAACTCAAGCGTGATATCGATGGCCGGCGAGACCGTCGAACCTATCATCGCCACTCTTAGCGGCTGCGCAACTTGTCCGAGTTTTAACCCGAGGTTCTGCGCGACCCCCTCAACCGCGGCGTGCAGAATTTCCTTACGCCAGTCTTCAAGGGCAGCGAACTGATCACGCAACTTACGCAACCGCGCGAACGGCAATCGCTGTGCGGCGACATCATCGCTGGGCGCGGGAACCGTCATCAATCCGCGCAGTTTCAGTCCGGGCAGGTTCGCGATGGCGCGAGCCAGCGCGCCTACCTGGTCGGGAGATACGCCGCTTTTGCTGTCCTCGCCACTGATGTTTACCTGCAGGCACACCTGCAACAAAGGCAAATGCGCGGGACGTTGATCGGACAGGCGCTCGGCGATCTTGAGCCGGTCCACGCTGTGTACCCAGGCAAAGTTCTCCGCAATGGCACGCGTCTTGTTGCTCTGGATCGGCCCGATGTAATGCCACTCGATGGCCAAACTGTTCAGAGCGGCGATCTTGTCCAGTGCTTCCTGCACATAACTCTCGGCGAATCGTGTTTGACCGGCCTGATACGCCTCGCGCAAAGCATCAAGCGGAAAGGTCTTGCTGACCGCCAGCAGACAGACTTCGTCCGCGTGCCGACCGGCCTTGGCGGCCGCGGCCGTTATCGCGTCGCGCACAGCTTGCAAGTTGGAAGCGATTGTTGTCATAATCCCGTGCGCACTTACTTCATAATTCGCGCGGCCCTTGATACTGTGGAACGGGGCCGCCTCATCAATCCGGGACGATTATAATGGATATCACCGAACTGCTTGCCTTTAGCGTCAAAAACAAGGCTTCCGACCTGCACCTTTCCGCAGGATTGCCACCGATGATCCGTGTGCATGGCGACATCCGCAGGATCAATCTGCCTGCAATGGAGCACAAGGAAGTTCATGCACTGGTGTATGACATCATGAACGACCAGCAGCGCAAATTTTATGAGGAGAACAAGGAGATCGACTTCTCCTTCGAGGTTCCGGGTCTGGCGCGTTTCCGCGTCAACGCTTTCGTCCACAACCGTGGTGCGGGCGCCGTGATGCGTACCATTCCTTCCAAGATATTGTCATTGGAAGATCTGAAGGCGCCAAAGAGTTTCGAGACCATATCCGATTTTCCGCGCGGCATGGTACTGGTGACAGGACCGACCGGCTCGGGCAAATCCACAACCCTGGCAGCGATGGTCAACCATCGCAATGAGAACGAAATGGGTCACATCCTGACAGTGGAAGACCCGATCGAATTCGTGCACGAAAGCAAGAAATGCCTGATCAACCAGCGTGAAGTCGGGCCGCACACCCTGTCTTTCCAGAATGCGTTGCGCAGCGCCCTGCGTGAAGATCCCGACGTGATCCTGGTCGGCGAGATGCGCGATCTGGAAACCATCCGTCTGGCGATGTCTGCCGCGGAAACCGGGCACCTGGTGTTCGGTACGCTGCACACCAGCTCGGCGGCAAAGACCATCGATCGCATCATCGACGTGTTCCCTGCCGATGAAAAGGAAATGGTGCGCGCGATGTTGTCCGAGTCGCTGCGTGCGGTGATCTCCCAGGCACTGCTCAAAACCAAGGATGGCACCGGCCGGGTAGCGGCGCATGAGATCATGATTTGCACCCCGGCGATCCGCAATCTGATCCGCGAAGCCAAAGTACCGCAAATGTATTCGGCCATCCAGACCGGCCAGAATGCCGGCATGCAAACCCTCGACCAATGCCTGACCAACCTGATCAAGGCCAATATGATCACCCCTGCCGAGGCACGCAGCAAGGCTGCGAACAAGGAGCTGTTCCCCGGCTAGCATTTGGTCGACCTGTTGATCGCAGCAATCTACACTAGGAGTTCAAATCATGGAAAGAGACCAGGCCACCGACCTGATACACAACCTGTTGCGCGGCATGATCAGCAAAAATGCTTCGGACTTGTTCATCACGACCGGCTTCCCCCCGGCATTCAAGGTGGACGGCAGGATGACGCCGGTGTCAAGCCAGGCGCTCACTCCGGCGCACACCCAGGAACTGGCGCGCAGCATCATGAACGACCGCCAGGCAGCCGAATTCGAATCCACCCACGAGTGCAACTTTGCGATCAGCCCGCACGGCATCGGGCGTTTCCGCGTCAATGTGTTTATGCAACAGCAGCGCGTCGGAATGGTGTTGCGTACCATCACCACCAAGATCCCGGACCTCGATGAAATGGGCATGCCGGCAGTGCTCAAGGATATCGTGATGACCAAGCGCGGGCTGGTGATCGTGGTCGGCGGGACCGGATCCGGCAAATCGACCACGCTGGCCGGCATGATCGGCCACCGCAACAAGAGCAGCTACGGACACATCATCACCATCGAAGACCCGGTTGAGTATGTGCACGAGCACATCAATTGCCTCATCACGCACCGCGAAGTGGGGGTCGATACCGACTCCTGGCATGCGGCATTGAAGAACACCTTGCGCCAGGCGCCCGACGTGATCCTGATCGGCGAGATCCGTGACCATGAAACCATGGAATATGCGGTCGCATTCGCCGAAACCGGACACTTGTGCCTGGCCACGCTGCACGCCAACAGTGCCAACCAGGCACTGGACCGGATCATCAACTTCTTCCCGGAGGAACGTCGTTCTCAGTTGCTGATGGACTTGTCACTGAACATCAAGGCGCTCATTTCACAACGCCTGCTCCCGAAAAAGAATGGTGCGGGCCGTGTCGCTGCGATAGAGATCCTGCTTAACTCCCCGTTGATCGCCGATCTGATATTCAAGGGCGAGGTCAACTCGATCAAAACCGTGATGGCTCAGTCGCGCGAACTTGGCATGGAGACTTTTGACGGTGCTCTGTTCAAGTTATTTGAAGAGGACATGATTTCCTACGAAGAAGCCCTGAAGAGCGCCGACTCGGTGAACGACTTGCGACTGCGCATCAAGCTGGAGAGCAAGAACTCCCTGGACAGGGACGTCATGAGCGGGACGCAGAACATGAAGATCACCTAAGGTCCGGCAGCAAGATTATCGCGGTCACTCCCTGAAGCTGCTCAAGGATGTGCCCGGCAACGCAAGCAGAAACACATCAAATGCGTGCCTGCGGTTAATCGAGCAATTCTCCACACGCATGCATTAGCAACCTGTCAATGAGCCGGATCGCTTCACCCCCAAACAGTATTATTGAGGTTTACATAATTGAAGACAGCGCCACGCCATCCAGAATGAGCTTTGAAAAATAAATAAATTACCCCGTCATTCCGGCCCTTCGACAAGCTCAGGATAAACTGACCACGGTCAGGCCGGAATCCA
>JBDTPM010000059.1:0-4014 GCA_039932695.1 Gallionella sp.
CTCGGGAAATAATATGGCTGCTAGGCCGTAAGATTGTTTTTCCTTCTTAATATTCATTCTGCTTAATCACACCGTTCGCCCTGATAACCAATGACTTTGCCAGCGTTTTTTGCTGGCTTAGTCAGATGGCAAGTAGTTCCACCAGCTTGTCGAAGGGCCTTGCTTTAGTAGTCTTCCATTCATGGTTCGACAAGCTCACCACGAACGGAGGATTCGTTTAGCGTTTTTCAATCGGCACCCAGGACAGATTCTCCGGCCCGATGTAGTTCGCGCTGGGGCGGATGATCTTGCCGTCGGCGCGTTGCTCCATCACATGCGCGCCCCAGCCGGTGACGCGCGAGATCACGAACAGCGGCGTGAACATATTGGTCGGCACGCCCATCATGTGATACGACACCGCGGAGAACCAGTCGAGGTTGGGGAACATCTTCTTGGTGTCCCACATCACGCTTTCCAGACGCGCGGCGATGTCGAACAGGCCGATCTCGCCTTTTTCCTGCGCCAGTGATTTCGCCAGGCGCTTGATCACCTCGTTGCGCGGATCGGAGATGGTATAGACCGGGTGGCCGAAACCGATGACGATCTCCTTGCGCACGACGCGCGCGCGGATGTCGGCCTCCGCTTCGTCGGCATTCTTGTAGCGGCTCTGGATGCGGAACGCTTCCTCGTTGGCGCCACCATGCTTGGGGCCGCGCAGCGCGCCGATCGCGCCGGTGATACAAGAGTAGATGTCGGAATTGGTGCCGGCGATCACGCGCGCAGTGAACGTAGAGGCATTGAATTCATGCTCGGCATACAGGATTAGCGAGGTGTGCATCGCGCGCACCCAGGATGCCTTGGCGGGTGTGCCGTGCAGCAGGTGCAGGATGTGCGCGCCAACGCTATCGTCATCGGTCTCCACCTCGATGCGCACGCCCCTGGTGCTGTAGTGATACCAATACATCAGCATCGATCCGAAGCAGGCCAGCATGCGGTCGATCAGATCTTTCGCAACGGATTCGCTGTGCGCATCCGGTTCCTGTTCGCAGGTGCCGAGCATCGAGCAGCCGGTGCGCATCACATCCATCGGGTGCGCACTCGCGGGAATCGCTTCCAGAGCCCGCTTCACGGGTTTTGGCAATCCGCGCAGAGATTTCAGCTTGGCCTTGTAGGCCTTTAGTTGAGCGGCGTTCGGCAAGGTGCCGTGTATCAGCAGATGCGCGATCTCCTCGAACTCGGCCTGATCGGCGAAATCCAGGATGTCATAGCCGCGATAATGCAGATCGTTGCCGGTGCGCCCGACGGTGCAGACCGCGGTGTTGCCGGCGACCGTGCCGGACAGTGCAACGGATTTCTTCGGCTTGGGTAAGGTGGATTCTTCTGCCATATCTTTCTCCCTCAGTTGCGATTGATTATTCCGGATTGTTCATTAGTCAAAATGTGACTCAAACCCCTCCCAACCTCCCCTTGTCAGGGGAGGAGCAGATTGGCTCTCCCCCTGACAAGGGGGAGTTAGAGGGGGTTTGGGGTTTGGGGCTTGGTTCATTCAGCCCCCTTCTCTGCAAACAGCCGATCCAGCTGCTGCTCGTAGGCGTGATAGCCGAGATAGTCATACAGTTCCATGCGCGTTTGCATCTCGGCGACGACTTTCTGTTGCGTGCCGTCGGCGAGGATGTGTTGATAGACGTTCAGCGCCGCCTTGCTCATCGCGCGATAGGCTGAGAGCGGATACAACACCAGTTTTACACCCACGCCCGCCAGTTGTTCGGTGGTGAACAGCGGCGTGGTACCGAACTCGGTGATGTTCGCCAGCACCGGAACTTTTACCGTGCGCGTGAATTCGGCGTATTGCTCCAGCGTGGTCATCGCCTCGGGGAAGATCATGTCGGCACCGGCCTCGACGCAGGCATGCGCGCGCGCGATGGCCGACTGCATGCCTTCTACCGCAAGCGCATCGGTGCGCGCCATGATCACGAAACTCCCGTCGGTGCGCGCATCCACCGCCGCCTTGATGCGGTCCGCCATTTCGCCCTGGCTGACGATGGCTTTGTTGGGTCTATGCCCGCAGCGTTTCTGCATCACCTGGTCTTCGATGTGAAAACCGGCCGCACCGGCTTGCGCGATCTCGCGTGTGGCGCGCGCGATGTTGAAGGCGCCGCCCCAACCGGTGTCGATGTCCACCAGCAGCGGCAGGTCGCTCGCCGCGGTGATGCGGCGCGTGTCCTCGCATACGTCATGCAGGGTGGTGATGCCGAGATCGGGAATGCCGAGCGAGGAAGCGGCCACGCCACCGCCGGAAAGATACAGCGCCTTGTGGCCGCTCTTCTGCGCGAGGATGGCGCAATAGGCGGTGACGGCGCCGACCACTTGCAAGGGATGATGCTCTTCGACGGCGCGGCGCAATTTTTGGCCGGGTGTGCTGGTGATGTTTTTCATGCCGCTGCCTCTTCTTTCTCGATCATTTCATTGATGCTGTGCCATGCGCCCTGAATGTGGCGTCGCATCAATATCTCGGCCAGCTCTCCGTCGCGTTGTGCCAAAGCAGCTACGATCTGGCGGTGTTGTTGCAGTGCGGGGCCGGTGCGCTGCGCGTTGCGGCTGGTGCGGTGACGGCACATACGCAGCAATTGATACTGTTCGCTGCCGAGCAGGTCCATCAGCATCTGGTTGCGGCTGCCGCGCGCGATCTGGTAATGGAAATCGAGGTCACCCTCGCTTTGTGCATACACCTTGCCACCTTGTTTTTTTATTTGCTCTTCGTGACGGTCGAGCAGCGCACTCAATTGGGCGATCTCGTCATCGGTCATTTGCGTTGCGGCAATGCGGCAAGCCATGCCTTCCAGCGCTTCGCGCACCGCATAGAGATCGGAGAGGGTCTTGCGATCGAGCACCACAACACGCGCGCCGGCGTTGGGTATGCGCTTGACCAGACGCATCCCCTCAAGCTGACGCAACGCCTCGCGCAAGGGACCTCTGCCCATTCCGAAGCGTTCGGCAAGCTCTGTCTCGTTCAGCTTCTGGCCTTGCGCCAGCTCGCCGGTCACGATGCTCTGCGCCAGCCGGTGTGCTGCTATATCGGCAAGCGTGCTTTGCTGAGGAGCATTGATCAACATGGGAACCCCGTTTTGTCGACAATATGGCATAATCCTAGCACATTTATGGGATAAATATGCAAATTACTCTAATTATGTCGACATAATAGGATAATGCCAGGTCAGAGCCCAAGATGTGGAGGCCTGTACGACAAGAGGATTAAAGCGGAGAAACGTCTTGATTCTAGATGTGCTGATAGGTGACGAAATGATATTCCAGCGGTTCCGGTGTTTCCTGGTGGCGTATCTCGCGTGACACTTCCTGCCATTCGGACTTGTCGAACTCGGGAAACGCCGCATCCCCCATCACATTCTTTTGTATCTCGGTGATATACAGCTTATCCGCCAGACCCACCGTCTGGGCATAGATGTCCGCTCCGCCGACCACGAAAATCTGCGGGTCGCGAGCGCAAGCCGCGATCGCTTCGGGCAGCGAATTCACCACAGTGCATCCCTCCAATTTCAGGTTGCTATCGCGTGATACCACCACGGTGGTGCGCCCCGGTAGCGGCTTGCCGATGGAATCAAAGGTCTTGCGTCCCATGATCATGTGATGCCCCATGGTCAGCGCCTTGAAGTGTTTGAGGTCTTCCGGGCAGCGCCACGGCAGCGTGTTGTTCACGCCGATGGTGCGATTGCTGGACATCGCGACGATGATAGCAAGGCGGGTCATACAGCGACGGGTGCCTTGATCGCAGGATGCGGATCGTAGCCTTCCAGCGTGAAGTCTTCGAACTTGAAAGCGAAGATATCTTTCACTTCGGGATTGATGCGCATTATCGGCAGTCGGCGGGGCTCGCGGGACAATTGCAGATGCGTCTGTTCCATGTGGTTAGAATACAGGTGCGCATCGCCAAAAGTGTGCACGAAATCTCCCGGCTTCAATCCGCACACCTGCGCGACCATCAGTGTCAGCAGCGCGTAGGAAGCGATGTTGAACGGC
>JBDTPM010000060.1:0-4676 GCA_039932695.1 Gallionella sp.
GGTGGACGGAGATGTGGCGACCCATGTGCCGTATCGCGGCGGGCAAGGAAGTTTTGTTTATATTTCCATCGCGGATGTGTTGCATGACCGTGTTGATCCCGCAAAACTGAAGGGCAAGATCGTGCTGGTGGGTACCACGTCTCCAGGTTTGATGGATATGCGCTCCACACCGGTGGCCGAAGTTTATCCGGGGGTGGAAATCCACGCCAATATGATCTCGGGGATACTCGATCAGAATCTGAAGGAGCGCCCGGCATATATGCTGGGCGCCGAGGTGGTATGGTTGCTGATGATCGGTTTGACCATGAGTTTGTTGCTGCCCCAGTTGAGTCCGGCCAAGGCGATGCTGTTCTCGGTATTCATGTTCGCCGGCACGACGGCGCTGAGTCTGGCCTCATGGCAATACCAGAACATTTTGATGCCGGTGGCGAACAGTTGGGTAATGATCGCGTTGATATTCGCGCTGGATATGTCCTATGGATACTTCGTCGAGTCGCGCACCAAACGGCAGATTACCGGCCTGTTCGGAAAGTATGTGCCAACAGAGCTGGTGGAAGAAATGAGCAAGAATCCCGAGCAGGTAGTGTCCATGGAGGGTGAAAGCCGCGAGATGACTATCCTGTTTTCGGATGTTAGAGGGTTCACTACCATCTCCGAAGGGCTGGATCCCAAGGAATTGAGCCAATTGATGAATGAATTCCTGACCCCGCTGTCACGCGTGATTTCCAAACATCACGGCAAGGTCGACAAGTATATGGGTGATTGCATCATGGCGTTCTGGGGCGCTCCGAAACCCCTGCCTGACCATGCGCACAATGCGATACTGGCGGGTATCGAGATGCAGCAGACCTTGAAGAAACTGCAGCCGAACTTCAAGGCGCGAGGTTGGCCGGAGATCCATATCGGCGTTGGTATCAACAGTGGACGCGTCAGTGTCGGCAACATGGGCTCGGAAGTGCGTGTTGCCTATACTGTGATGGGCGACGAAGTCAATCTGGCATCCCGCCTGGAAGGTATCACCAAGAAATACGGTGTAGGCATCATTGTTGGCGAGAATGCAAGGAATGCGGCACCAAATTTTATTTACAGAGAGCTTGACCATGTCCAGGTAGTAGGCAAAGATAAGCCCGTGGCGATCTACGAGCCGATCGGTTTGGCCGGTGAAGTGAGCGGCGCGCTGCTGGATGAGATCAAGTTGTTCCATGAAATGCGGCGTTTGTATCGCAAGCAGGACTGGGATCAGGCAGAATTGCAATTGATGAATCTGCAGCGCATGTCGCCGGATACTGCGTTGTATCGAATCTACGCAGAGCGCATTGCGTATTTCCGCAAAAACCCGCCGGCTGCGGATTGGGATGGCGTATTCGTGTTCCAGACCAAGTGAATCGAACGGACTTCAGGATACACAGGACGATATGAGACTCAGAGTGTTGGGATGCAGTGGTGGGATCGGTGGCAATCTGCGCACCACCTCGTTCCTGCTCGATCACGACGTGTTGATCGATGCGGGTACCGGTGTGACCGAGCTCAGCCTGACCGAGCTGTGCTTGATCGATCATATCTTCGTCACACATTCCCACCTCGATCATATCGCCTGTATCCCGATGCTGATCGACAGCGTCTGGATGATGCGCGATCGCCCGATAACCATATACGCGATCGGGGAGACGCTGGAGATACTCAAACAACATATCTTCAACTGGAAGATCTGGCCGGACTTCAGCGAGATACCAAACGCCCAGCGACCGTCGATGCGTTATCAGTCTATAGAATTGGGCGAAACAGTCGTGTTGGGCGGGCGCAGGATCACCCCGGTACCGGCCAATCATGTCGTGCCTGCGGTAGGCTACCAGTTGGATAGCGGCAGCGCGAGCCTGGTGTTCACCGGGGATACCACCACTAACAATGCGCTATGGAAAGTGGTCAATAAGATCGAGAATCTGCGTTACCTGATCATCGAGTCTGCATTCTCAAACAGTGAAAAGGAATTGGCGGTGCTTTCCAAACATCTGTGCCCCAGTATGCTTGCGGTAGAACTGGAAAAATTCAAGCGCGAGGCGGAAGTGTTCATCACCCATCACAAACCGGGCGAGCTGGAACTGACCATGCAGGAGATAGAGGGCTGCGTTCACGGTATCCGGCCGAAGATGCTGCTGAATAATCAAGAGTTCGAGTTCTAGCGGTGCATGCCCCGCGATCCGATGAATTGTTGGCGGGTGGCTTATCGAGCCGGCGTGCATACCCATCATGGCGCACAGATAGTGTATGGCGGACATTGGTTGGTGCCGGAGTCGGCACGATGATAGTGATCCATGGTGTATTGATGAGACAGGCGGGGGGTTGAGATGAGTACAGTAATGGCGACCAAAGGCGCGGCAAGCAATGCCGGTGAGATGAGCATCAGGCTCGAGTTCAACAAGAATCTCAATCACGTCACCAACAAGATACATGCCACCGGCAACGTGGACGAAATCATGCTGGATGTCAGCAAGGACATCTGCGCATTGTTCAATGCCGACCGTCTGACTATCTATGTGGTGGGTGAAGACAATGTTTCACTTGTTTCCAAGGTCAAGACCGGGCTGAATTCCTTCAAGGACCTCAAGTTGCCGATCGCCGAGCAAAGCATCGCCGGGTATGTGGCAATGAACAAGAAGATGCTCAACATCAAAGATGTTTACGATGAAAAGGAATTGACGCACTACAGCCCGCAATTGCGCTTTTTGCAGGAAGTGGACAAGCGCACCGGATATCGCACCAAGCAGATGCTGGTCATTCCGGTTCTGGATTCCCCCGGCAAGGATCTGGTCGGTGTCATCCAGGTCATCAACAACAAGGCAGGTGTACCGTTCGCCGCATCGATCGAGGAGGGAGCGCAGGAACTGGCGCAGACCATGGCGGTAGCGTTGCGCCAGCGCCAGCAGCAGCAAAATGCCACTGCCAAGACCAAGTATGACAACCTGGTTGCCGACGCGGTGCTTTCTGCTGCGGAATTCGAGTTGGCGACACGCACCGCCAGACGCAAAGGGATCGACATCGAAGATGTGCTGGTGGACGAATTCCAGGTCAGCACCGCCGCCTTGGGCAAGGCACTGTCGAGCTTCTTTAAGGTTCCTTACGAGCCATACAAGGCGGATCGGGTCAAGCCGGCCGAGTTGTTGCGCAACCTGAGGCGCGAATATGTCGAGAGCGGCCACTGGATCCCGATAGACGAGACCCAGGAAGGGTTGATGATATTGACCACCGATCCGGAGCGGATCCAGGCTTCGCGCGTGGTCAATAATATATTCCCCAAGAGCAGGCTTAACTATCTGGTTTGCTCGCAACGCGAATTCACGCAGTACCTGAACTTGTTCTATGGCGGGAAATCATCCGTGGATGGTACCGGCAGCTATGCAGCGGATGATTCATCCGTGGATGATTTGCTGACCAGCCTGGGTGGGGATGAAGAAGAGATTTCCAGCATCAACCCGGAAGATGTCAGTGCCGCCGCCGACAACGAACTGGTCAAGCTGGTCAACAAGATCATCGTCGATGCCTACCGGATGGGCGCTTCCGATATTCACGTCGAACCCGGGCCGGGTAAAGCCAAGACCCAGATCCGGGTGCGCAAGGACGGTTCGTTGCTCAATTACATCGAGGTGCCCTCCACGTATCGTAATGCGCTGGTGACCCGCCTCAAGATCATGTGCGACCTGGATATTTCCGAGAAGCGCAAACCGCAGGACGGCAAGATCAAATTCAAGAAATTCGGTCCGCTGGATATCGAGCTGCGCGTGGCGACCATCCCTTCACAGGGCGGCGTGGAAGACGTGGTGATGCGTATTCTGGCATCGGGTGAGCCGTTGCCGCTCGAGAAAATGGGGTTCTCTGCACGCAATTCCGAGCTGATCAAGGCTACGGTCAGCAAGCCATACGGTTTGTTCTTCGTGTGCGGCCCGACCGGTTCCGGTAAAACCACCACGCTGCACTCTGTCCTCAAATACATCAACAAGCCGGAGACCAAGATCTGGACCGCAGAAGACCCGGTTGAAATCACCCAGAAAGGATTACGTCAAGTTCAGATCAACAAAAAGGCCGGCCTGGATTTCGCCACCATCATGCGCGCCTTCCTTCGAGCCGACCCGGACGTGATCATGGTCGGTGAAATGCGCGACAAGGAGACCGTCTCCATCGGTATCGAAGCTTCGCTGACCGGTCACCTGGTGTTTGCCACCCTGCATACCAACAGCGCGCCGGAATCCATCATCCGTTTGCTGGATATGGGCATGGATCCGTTCAACTTTTCCGATGCGTTGCTGGGCATCCTTGCGCAACGACTGGCAAAGAGATTGTGCAGTGACTGCAAGAAGCCGCATATCGCGACCAACGAGGAGATCAAAGCGTTGCTCACCGAATACAGCACCGAACTGACCAATACCGTGACCTGGAAGAAAGACCCGGCTGTTGCGATGAAAGCCTTGTATGCCGAGTGGGTGAAATTGTTTGCCGACAAGCAGGGCCAGTTCACGCTTTATTCGCCGGGGGGTTGTGATAAATGTTCGGGCACGGGTTATCGCGGACGGGTGGGTTTGCATGAACTGCTGATCGGCAGCGATCCTGTGAAGAAGGCCATCCAGGAACATGCGCGTGTCGCCGAGTTGTTGGCGATCGCGCTGGATGAAGGGATGCACACG
>JBDTPM010000061.1:0-8921 GCA_039932695.1 Gallionella sp.
CATCGCCACCGAAAGCCTGGCGCTGTATGACGACCTCGTCACCCTGCCCTGCTACGAATGGAATCATTGCGTGATTGCGCCACCCAAGCACCCGCTGCTGGCAGAGAAGAAACTGACGCTGGCGAAGATCGCTGAATATCCCATCATCACCTATGACTTTGCATTCAGCGGGCGCGGCAAGATCAATGCCGCGTTCGAGGCCGCCAACATCCAGCCGAACATCGCGCTGACTGCGATCGATGCAGACGTGATCAAGACTTATGTGGAATTGGGATTAGGCATAGGCATCCTGGCAACAATGGCCTTCATACCGGAGCGCGACAAACACTTGCGCATGATGGATGCAGCGCACCTGTTCAAGCCCAGCACCACGCGCATCGCGCTGCGCAAGAACGAATACCTGCGCGGCTACACTTACGACTTCATCGAGCTGTTCGCCCCGCACCTGACTCGCGACATCGTTGCCAAGGCGATGCACGTCCCGTCATGAACAGACTGATGAACAAAAATGGAACCTTGACCCACGCGCGTTCATCTCGGCTAGTCGGGTAGCTGGCTTACTCCCGCGCAGCCCTGCCCTCAGACACTGACGGCGGCACGCCGCTGGTATGCCGCTCGATCACACCATCGATGAAGCGGCGCAAAAATCCCTCGCTCTGCGCGCTGTGGAAACGGTCGATCTCCACGCCGTGACTGTAGGCGACCACCGTGGGGAAACCCCGCACCTTGTGCCGCCCGGCGATCTTCATGTTCTCGTCCGCATCGACGATACCGAGCAGGAACCGGCCTTCGTATGCATCAGCCAGCTTGTGCAGCAGCGGCGCCAGCACCCGGCATGGCGCGCACCACTCAGCGCTGATGTCTACCAGCACCGGCGTTTGATGCGAACGCGCTACCACGAGATCATCGAAACTGGCTTCTTCTACGTTGTAAAAATGTTGGGTCTTCACGTTGAACTCAGGAATGGAAAATCAGGGGAGGCAGTTTAAACAGGGCAAGCAGTTCTTGTCACGGAGTTATCTGGCTCATGCCAAATCAGCAAAAAGTCGGCAGCATGAAGTGCGCCGATTGGTACGCAAAAAACAAGGGCAAGCTCAACCTGATAAACCTGCTGATACAATGATCAAGTCTCAATATCGTTCAATCGATCATAACCGGGGAATGTCGACACAAAGCTGCCGTTTACCTCTGACGAAAGCCGTGGTCTTTCCCTTGATGTTTGCCCTATTGTTCAACATACCGGAGTAACAGTCTTGATTGATAAGAACCTGCTGCGATCATTTCTGCCCCACCAGGCACCAGTGCATCTTGCCGAAAAGATCCGCAGCGGTGTTGCAGGGGGTATCGCGATCCTGCTGCTCGGGCTGATACTGCACTACCTGCCTCATATCCAATACCCGCTGCTGATGCTGGGTTCGATCGCAGCCTCGGCAGTGTTGCTGTTCGCCGTACCGCACAGTCCGATGGCGCAGCCGTGGAATCTGATCGCCGGACACTTTGTCTCGGCGTTGGCAGGCTGGTGTTGCAGCCTGATCATCCCCGATCCGCTGATGGCGAGTGCCGCCGCTGTCGGGTGTGCCATCCTGCTGATGCACCTGCTCAATTGTCTGCATCCTCCCGGCGCGGCAACGGCATTGACGATGGTACTGAGCAGCACTCAATATCACGACATGGGTCCGCTGTGGGCTGCTTACATCGTTGCGGCCAATGCCGGCCTGTCACTATTACTGGCATTGCTCATCAACAACCTGCTCCCGGGCAGGCAATATCCGGCGCATCATCCAGTGCCTGCCCCGTCCATCCATGCAGCCCCTTTCATCGAGATCGATGCGGACGACATAGAATGGGCCTTGAGCAAGATGGATGGCGTCATCGACGTAAGCGAAGACGACCTCATCGACATCTACCGTCTCGCCCGCGAACACGCACAACAACAAAAGTACCCCAAACCATGATGTAGAAGCTGTTTATAGATTCAGGTCTTGGGGAACTGCTACAAGATTCGCGTGTGACCGACTGTGTGAAGGGTCAGCCAATCTCTAATCTGAACTCGCCCCGCGCTTGGCAAAATCCTTCACTCGGAAACCGAGCAGCCACAGCACGGCGAAATACACCGCCACGCCCAGCAACACCAGCCACGTCAGATGGATGATGCGCCCCCAGCCGTGGGTGGTGAGCCAGTGTTGTTCGCTACCCATGCCGAACCAGAGCGTGAGACCCAATGCGAGCATTGCGATACCCAGTTTGGCAAAGTACGCGCCCCAGCCGGGTTCGGGCTGGTAGATGCCGCGTTTGCGCAGGAAGTGATACAGGATCGCGGAATTGAAGCAGGCTGCAAGGCCGATGGAGAGCGCGAGTCCGGCGTGTTGTAACCAGCCGATGAACAGGGCGTTCATCACTTGCGTGGCGAGCAAGGTGAAGATGGCGATCTTCACCGGGGTCCGGATGTCTTGCCGCGCGTAGAAGCCCGGCGCAAGGATCTTTACCAGAATGATGCCGACCAGGCCAAAGCTGTAGCCGACCAGCGCCTCGCGCGTCATCAACACATCACGCACGGTGAATTCGCCGTGCTGGAAGAAGGTGGAAAGCAAAGGCACGGCGATCATGCCAAGTGCAAGTGCGGCAGGCAGCGTGAGCATGAAGGTGAGGCGCAGGCCCCAGTCCAGCAGTCTGGAATATTCTGCCGGGCTGTTGTCGGCGTAATGCTTGGAGAGCGAAGGCAGCAGGATGGTGCCGAGCGCAACGCCCAGCATGCCGGAGGGAAACTCCATCAGGCGGTCGGCGTAATACAGCCAGGACACGCTGCCCGCCGCGAGGAACGAGGCAAAGATGGTGTTGATGATCAGGCTGATCTGCGCGATGGAGACCCCGAACACCGCCGGACCCATCTGCTTGAGGACGCGCCACACGCCCGGGTCTTTCAGGTTCAGGCGCCAGGTCGGCAGCATGCCGATCTTTTTCAGGAAAGGGATCTGGAATGCGAGCTGCACGATGCCCGCAACGAACACCGCCCAACCCAGCGCCAGGATCGGCGGATCGCAATACGGCGCGAGCCACAGCGCGCCGCCGATGAAACAGACGTTGAGCAGGATGGGCGCAAAGGCAGGCACCCAGAACTTGTTGTAGGTATTGAGGATGCCCGCCGCCACGGCGACCAGCGAGATGAAGAAGATGTAGGGCGAGGTGATGCGCAGCAGTTGCACGGTGAGCGCAAACTTGTCCGCGTCTTTCAAGAAGCCAGGCGCACTGATATACACCAGTACCGGCGCGGCGATAATGCCGATCAGCGTGACGATGAACAGGATGATCGCCAGCAGCGTGGTCACGTGATCCACCAGCAGCTTGGTCTCGTCGTGCCCCTTGCGGTTTTTGTATTCGCCGAAGATCGGCACGAACGCCTGCGAGAACGCGCCCTCGGCGAACAGGCGGCGCAGCAGGTTGGGCAGCTTGAAGGCGACGAAGAACGCGTCCGTCGTCATACCCGCGCCGAAGATGCGCGCGATCAGCACGTCGCGGACGAACGCGAGGATGCGCGAAACCAGCGTCAGGCTGCTGATCGTGGCGAGAGCTTTGAGAAGATTCATGCTGGTCGTGGGCTATCCGCTGTAAACGCCGCGCATCATACCATCCGGCCATGCGCAACCACCCCGACCCGGTGTTTTACAGAAAGTATTTGCAAAAGGTCCGGTGAGCCACTAGAATGCCCGCCTTTCGTCGTACCGAATTCTCAAGGAGTAGTTCATGGCAAATAGCGCACAAGCCCGCAAGCGTGCACGTCAGGCAGATAAGCAGAATGCTCATAACAGCAGTCTGCGCTCTGAACTGCGCACCGCGGTCAAGAAGGTAAAGAAGGCGATCGCGGCGGGCGACAAGGCCGCTGCTCAAGCCGTTTATAAAGAGTCCGTCAGCGCCGTGGATCGCATCGCCGACAAGAAGATCATCCACAAGAACAAGGCCGCCCGCCACAAGAGCCGTCTGTCCGCAGCCATCAAGGCGATGGCGTAAGCGCCCGGTCACTATAGATTTACCGAAACAAGCCGGCAGAGATGTCGGCTTGTTTGCTTTGTGGGCTTGTTTGGCGGGATAATGCCAACCAGCAATTGACTCGACGGCGGCTGGTCCGCCGTATTGTTTTTTTAGGGGTTTTGAATGTCGCATGTGATGAACACTTACGCCCGCCTCCCAGTCGCTTTCGTGCGCGGTGAAGGCGCGTGGCTATGGGATACCGAAGGAAAACGCTATCTGGACGGCCTGGCTGGCATCGCCGTGAACACCTTGGGGCATGCGCACCCGCGCTTCACTGCCGCGCTTAAAGATCAGATCGGCAAACTGATCCACTGCTCCAATGTCTATCAGGTGAACGAACAGGAACTGCTCGCCGACAAGCTGTGCAAGCTGACCAACATGCAGGAAGTGTTCTTCTGCAATTCCGGCTGCGAGGCGAATGAAGCAGCCATCAAGCTGGCGCGCATGTACGCTCACCGGCAGGGCATCGAATCCCCCGCCATCATCGTGATGGAAAAGGCTTTCCACGGACGCACATTGGCGACGCTATCCGCGACCGGCAACCGCAAGGTGCAGGCCGGCTTCGAGCCGCTGGTCAGCGGATTCGTCCGCGTGCCTTACAACGACCTCGACGCGATCCGCCAGGTCGCGCAACACAATCGCAATGTGGTTGCGGTGCTGGTCGAACCGATCCAGGGCGAAGGCGGCATCCGCACGCTGGACATCGAATATCTGCAACAACTGCGGCAGATCTGTGACGAGCAGAACTGGCTGCTGATGCTGGACGAAGTGCAATGCGGCATCGGACGCACCGGCAAGTGGTTCGCCTATCAGCACACCGGCATCCTGCCGGATGTGATGACGCTCGCGAAGGGCTTGGGCTCCGGCGTGCCTATCGGTACCTGCATCACCTCGGGCAAAGCAGTAGGCATCTTCCAGCCGGGCAATCATGGCTCGACGTTCGGCGGCAACCCGTTGGCCTGCACGGCAGGACTGACCACGCTGAATATCCTGGAACAGGACAAGTTGCTGGCGCATGCCGAAAGTCTTGGAAAATTTATTCAGCAGGGTTTCACCACTGCGTTGCAAGGCGTGAATGGCGTCAAGGAGATACGCGGACAGGGCCTGATGATCGGCATCGAACTCGACAAGCCTTGCGGTGACCTGGTCAAGCAGGCGCTGGCCAAAGGCTTGCTGATCAATGTCACCGCCGACAACGTGATCCGCTTGTTGCCGCCGCTGGTGATGACCCAGGCTGAAGCACAGCAGTTGCTGGATATCCTGTGCCCGTTGATAAAAGAATTTTTGCAAACCTGATTGGAAATGAGCCATGCCAGCAAAACCGATGGTGGCAGCAAACATCAAACATTTTTTACAGTTCAAGGACTTCACACGTGAGGAGTTCGAATACCTGTTCGAGCGCACCCGCATCATCAAACAGCGATTCAAGGCCTACCAGCAGTACTGGCCGCTGACCGACCGTACGCTGGTGATGATCTTCGAGAAGGCCAGCACCCGCACGCGCCTGTCATTCGAAGCCGGCATGCAGCAGCTGGGCGGCTCGGCGATCTACCTGAACACACGCGACTCACAACTGGGCCGTGGCGAGCCGGTGGAAGATGCCGGGCAAGTGATCTCGCGGATGAGCGACATCGTGATGATCCGCACCTTCGATCAATCCATCATCGAACGCTTCGCCGCGAATTCGCGCGTGCCGGTGATCAACGGCCTGACCAATGAATATCATCCGTGCCAGGTGCTCGCCGACATCTACACCTACGTCGAGCAGCGCGGCAGCATCACCGGCAAGACCGTGGCATGGATCGGCGACTCCAACAACATGTGTAACACCTGGCTACAGGCTGCGGAGATACTTGACTTCAACATACATGTCTCGACCCCGCCCGGCTATGAAGTCGAGCCCGAACGCGCCGGATTGTTCGGCGAGGATCATTACGAGGAATTTTCCGACCCGATGGAGGCCGCGCACGGCGCAGACCTGGTGACCACTGACGTGTGGACCAGCATGGGTTTCGAAGCGGAGAACGAAGAGCGCATGAAAGACTTCGCCGATTGGCAGGTGGATGAAGACATGATGCGCGTTGCCGCCAAGGATGCGCTGTTCATGCACTGCCTGCCCGCGCACCGCGGCGAGGAAGTTTCCGCCGGTGTGATGGACGGCCCGCAAAGCGTGGTGTGGGATGAGGCGGAAAACAGGCTGCACGTGCAGAAGGCGCTGCTGGAATATCTGCTGCTCGGCACCGTACACAACTGAGGGATGCTTCAGGATTTTTGCATGAAAAATAACAACCTCTCCAACCATATCCTGTATGTCTCGGCAACCATGGTCGGGGTTTGCATGACCATGCTTTCCATCATTCAATTGATCCCGAAGCAAATCGTCTCTCGTTGGGTTGATGATGCCCTGACTCTAGACAGCATGTTATTTTTGGTCAGCACTTTGCTGTCGTACTGGGCACTGCGCCATGAACTGGTGAGTGACAAATACGAAAAAACCGCTGATCTGGTATTCCTGGCCGGCATGATTCTGTTGGTGTTGACCGGCTTTGGTTTGGTCTCGCTTGAATTTTCCGGCGTTAAATGAAAACCTCCATGAACAGGATCAGCAAAGCCGGCCCGGGCAAGAGTGAAGAGCTGGAGCTGGAGCTGGAGCAGGCGCGCCTGTCCATCGCCACGGAGGATGAATGAAAGACACCCTGAAGCCGGGCATCCGCTACGAACACAAATTCCGGGTGCCGCCGACCAAGACTGTTCCCGCGCTATATCCGGAATCGCCTGAATTTCTGGCCATGCCCGAGGTATTCGCCACTGGCTTCCTGGTCGGATTTCTGGAGTGGGCGTGCATCATGGCGCTCAAACCTCATCTGGATTGGCCCGAGGAGCAGTCGGTGGGGACGCATATCAATATCAGCCACGAGGCCGCGACACCACCCGGACTGGAAGTGACTGCGACCGTCGAACTGATCGCCGTTGAAGGAAAGAAACTGACTTTCTCCGTCTCGGCACATGACGGGGTGGATCTGATCTCACAGGGAACACACGAGCGCTACGTGATCAACAAGCAAAGATTCGACAGCAAAATGCGCGACAAGCGCGATGGAAAACGAACCAACTAAACAATAATCAACAGGTATCAACATGAGCGAAATCAAAAAAGCCGTCCTCGCCTATTCCGGCGGACTCGACACCTCGGTGATCTTAAAGTGGCTGCAGGACACCTACCAATGCGAAGTGGTGACTTTCACCGCCGACCTGGGGCAGGGCGAAGAGCTGGAACCGGCACGCCAAAAGGCACTGAAGTTCGGCATCAAACCGGAAAACATCTTCATCGACGACCTGCGCGAAGAGTTCGTGCGCGATTTCGTGTTCCCAATGTTCCGCGCCAATACCGTGTATGAAGGCGAATATCTGCTCGGCACTTCGATCGCACGCCCGCTGATCGCCAAGCGGCTGATCGAGATCGCCGCCAAGACCGGCGCGCAAGCGATCTCGCATGGCGCGACCGGCAAGGGTAACGATCAGGTGCGCTTCGAGCTGGGTGCCTACGCGCTGAACCCGAACATAAAGGTCATCGCACCGTGGCGCGAATGGGACTTGCTGTCGCGCGAGAAGCTGATGGCGTACGCCGAGAAGCATGGCATCCCGGTCGACATGAAACACAAGCAAGGCGGCTCGCCCTATTCGATGGATGCGAACCTGCTGCATATCAGCTTCGAAGGCCGCCATCTGGAAGATCCTGCCGCCGAAGCGGAAGAAAGCATGTGGCGCTGGACGGTGTCGCCGGAAAAAGCACCGGATGCTGCCGAATATCTGGACATCGAATTCGCCAAGGGCGACATCGTGGCACTCAACGGCACGAAGATGACTCCGGCGGCAGCGCTGGCCAAGTTGAACGAGCTTGGCGGCAAGCATGGCATCGGTCGCCTCGATCTGGTGGAGAACCGCTACGTCGGCATGAAGTCGCGCGGCTGCTACGAGACTCCCGGCGGCACCATCATGCTCAAGGCCCATCGCGCGATCGAATCAATCACGCTGGACCGCGAAGTGGCGCACCTGAAAGACGATCTGATGCCGCGCTATGCCAGCATGATCTACAACGGTTACTGGTGGAGCCCGGAACGGATGGCATTGCAGACGCTGATCGACCACACGCAGCAGACCGTCAACGGCTGGGTGCGCGTCAAACTGTACAAGGGCAACGTGATCGTCGCCGGCCGCGATTCCAGGACCGACTCGCTGTTCGACCCGACCATCGCCACTTTCGAAGACGACAAGGGCGCATACGACCAGAAGGACGCGGCCGGTTTCATCAAGCTCAATGCACTTCGCTTGCGCATCGCCGCGAATCTGCAGCGCCGCAAATAGACCAGCCGAGGCCATCTTGATCCACGAACTGAGCGGAGACATACTATTGAGCGGTGCAAAAGCCATCGCTCAAGGCGTTGCCCCCAACGATGATTTTCACAACGGTCTGGCGCTGCAATTGCGCGAGCGCATGCCTGCGCTATACAAGGACTTCCGCCACTTCTGCCAGACCAGACACCCCAAGTCCGGCGGCCTGTGGACATGGATGAGCGCCGACGGGCGTTACATCGTCAACCTGTTCACGCGGGATGCCGCTTACAATCTCGGCAGCAAGCCCGGACACTCCACAGCCAGCCATGTGAATCATGCACTGCATGCGTTGCGCGCTCTGGTGCAAAAGGAAAAATTCGCCAGCATCGCACTGCCGCGCCTTGCTTGCGGACTGACCGGCCTGGACTGGGATGAAGTAAAACCGCTGATCGAAAATCAGCTCGGCGATCTCGGTATCCCGGTATATGTGTATTCCACTTACCAAAAAGGCGTCAAAACCGACGAACCAACCAAATCAAAATAAGGAAAAGCATGTGGGT
>JBDTPM010000062.1:0-2280 GCA_039932695.1 Gallionella sp.
AGTTCATGCCACAACCAGGGGTTGCGCGGTTCGATGCGCAATGCTCGCTCCAGCGATGCTCCCGCCGTTTCGCGCCGCCCGGCTTTGTTTTCGAGTTGCGCCTGATCCAGCAATGCGATGACGGCCGGGCTTGCTGACATGACCGGCTTAGGCTCCGGTGCAACGACGGAGCCTTCACCCGATTGCTGGGGTATCGTACCTTGGGAGATCGCATCGGGCATCGTGGAATTTGCAGGCGTCTGTTTGGTCACGCTGGCACACCCGGCAAGCAACAGCAGCAACACCGAGCTGATAAAAAGACTGTATTTGATTTTCAATTGAACAACCTCTGGAACCAGTTTTTCTTCTCTGAATCCTGTTTGACTTCCGGTTTCACGTCAGTCTTGACGGCTGGAGTGTCGCTGGCCTGCTGTGTGTCCGCGGACGACGTTGCGCAGGGCGACGTCGCGGTCGGCCCAGACCCTTTGATGAATGGCATGATCACGCCTGATCTGCATTCCCCGTCATGACGCAGCCCGCTGACCGGATCGACATTGACCAGCTCGATGTTCTCCGGCGCGGTGGGCTGCAGCGGCTCCGGTTGGATGTTCTTCATCATCTCGCCCCAGACGGTCATCGCACCCGAGGCACCGGTCAATCCGGATGACTTGTTGTCATCCCGGCCGACCCACACCACCGCCACATGATCGCCGGTGTATCCGGCAAACCAGCTGTCGCGCAGATCATCCGTCGTACCGGTCTTGCCCGCCACATGCAACTCGGCAGGCAGCCAATTTGTCAGCGACTGCGCGGTACCCTCGCGCACCACACCCTGCAAGGCCGCAGTCAGCAGATAGACAGGCGCTGCTGCGGCAACGGGTTCCACGTTCAGCGGATAACGTTGCAGCGGCTTGCCGTCAGCCGTGACGATCTCGCGTATCGCGCGCAAAGGCGTGCGGAAACCGTTGTCGGCAAACGTCTGGTAAAGCTGCGCCACTTCGATCGGTGAAAGATCATAAGCACCGAGCAGTGATGATGCAAAAGGCGGCGGCCGGCGTTCAATGCCATACAGCGGCAGTTTGTCGAGGATATGCTCGACGCCGAGTGCTATGCCAAGGCGCGCGGTCGACACATTGTAGGAATGGGCCAGCGCAGTGTGCAGCGGCACCTGCCCGTGGAACTGGTGATCGTAGTTCTGCGGCTTCCAGTCGCTGGTGCCGCGCTGCTGCCATACCAGCGGGCTGTCATCCAGCGGAGTGATCAGCGTATAGCGATCCGGCTGTTCAAGCGCAGTCAGATATACGATAGGCTTGGCCAGCGAACCGATCGGGCGCTGCGCATCGATGGCGCGGTTATATCCGGCATAACGTGCTTCGCGCCCGCCCACCAGGGCTTGTATCTCGCCGTTCTGCGTGCTGCTAATCACCACCGCACCTTCCAGCGTATTGGCGGGGATCTTTCGCGCCTTTTCGATCTCGCCAAGACGTGACTTCAAAGCTTCCTCTGCGTGACGCTGGATCAGCGGGTCAAGCGTGGTGAAGATGCGCAGCCCTTCGCTGCGCAGATCTTCCTCGCGATAGTCGCGCTGCAACTGGCGGTACACAAACTGCATGAATGCCGGATACGGCGAGGTACCTGCGGGCGCGCGATTGATCACGCCGAGCGGTTTCTGGCGCGCCACTACAAATTGCGCCTGCGTGATGACATTCAGACTCACCATTTCCTGCAACACCACATTGCGCCGCCTGAGTGCCTGATCGGGATTCTTGCGCGGGTCATACAAGCCCGGTCCTTTGACCATGCCAACCAGCGTTGCGATCTCGTGCAGCTCCAGCCGGTCTAGCGGGCGGTCAAAATAGAAATGGCTGGCCAGGCCAAAGCCGTGTATCGCGCGGCTGGCATCCTGCCCGAGGAAAATCTCATTCAGATACGTTTCGAGGATCTCATTCTTGCTGTAGTGCATCTCAAGCAGCAGCGACATCAGCACCTCGGTCGCCTTGCGCGACAGGGTGCGTTCGGAAGTCAGAAAGAAATTCTTGACCAACTGCTGGGTGATCGTGCTACCCCCTTCGATGCGCTGCCCGCTGACGGTCTTGTATAGCGCGCGCGCGATACCGCGCGGGTCGATGCCCCAGTGCGTATAGAATTTTCTATCCTCGACCGAGATCAGCGCGTCGATCAGCGGTTTGGGAAATTGGTCGAACTTCAACAGTGCCCGGTCTTCGTTGTGGCCGGGATAGATGCCGCCGAGCAGGGGAGGCTCGATGCGCAACAAAGGCAGATCGATATCCTTGTCGCCGC
>JBDTPM010000063.1:0-3914 GCA_039932695.1 Gallionella sp.
GACGCATTGCATTCCGCGTTTGCAAAAAGTGATAGCGGGCGAACAGGGCGGCATCTCACAGGCGGTGAACTGGCAGGGCGGCGGCGGTTTCCGCTTTATGCGGCTGGGTGAGCCGATGTTCAATGCGGATGGCAGCATTCATGCTTCGGTGCGTTTCGCCACGCTGGCGAGTTTTGTGTGGATGCAGGAGACGGGTGTTCCCTCAGCTTCTACCCCCACCCTAGCCCTCCCCCTGCAAGGGGGAGGGAACAGAACCCCATTGCTGGGTGTGCACGAAGGCCGCGCAATCTATCTGCTGTTCAACGGCATCCTCGGCGACAAGCGCCCGGCATCGGGCAACGTGCTGACACAGGAGGTGCTGGCTGCAATCAAGCGCATCTGTCCGCATGACGGGCAGAAGACCATTTATGGCGAAGCGTGCCGCCTGGGCGAGAAGCGGCTGGCGGCGGAAGGCATCACCTTCAAACATATTCCTTACGATGTGAAGGCGCGATGATGAATCCGGATTCTTCATTAGGCAAAATTTGCGCCAGACTCCAACCCACCCCAGCCCTCCCTTGTCAGGGAGGGAGCCAAGCCCGCTCCTCCCCTGACAAGGGGAGGTTGGGAGGGGTTGATTTGAAAGGTTTTCAAAAATGGCTGACCTGAAACTCAAGAATTACCAATCGGCTGCGCTGTCGGCGCTCTCCGATTTTCTGCACGCATCAACTCAAGTGGGCGCGGCCAGCGCGTTCCAGCAGCAAACAGGGCGCGCGTATCAGGCAGAGCCGTTCGGCGCGGTGCCGTGCGTGTGCCTGCGCATCCCCACCGGCGGCGGCAAGACGCTGATGGCTTCGCACGCTATCGTGCGCATGGCGCGCGAGTGGCAATCATCGGATGCGCCGGTGGCGGTGTGGCTGGTGCCTTCGGATGCGATACGTTCGCAGACACTTACCGCTTTGCAGATGCCGGGGCATCCTTACCGCGTGGCGCTGGAAGAAGCCTACGGCCAGCGCGTGCAGGTGTGCGACCTCGATCGCGTGAGTACGCTTTCGCCGACCGATTGGGGACGGCAGGCGATCGTGGTGGTGGCGACGATACAGAGCTTCCGCGTGGAGCAGACCGACACGCGCAATGTGTATGCGTTCTCCGAATCGTTCGAGCGGCACTTCAAATCTTTGTCAGCGGAAAAGCTGGCGAGCTTGTCTGCTGTGCCGGATGCGGTGGTGAAAGAGGGAGAGGCGACCGAGGAGCGCGCGATGCTCAAGGCCTACGTCGGCCAGCCGCGCTATTCGCTCGCCAATTGGCTGGCGCTGCAAAATCCGCTCATCATCGTGGACGAGGCGCACAACGCCAGAACTGATAATAGTTTCACTGCGCTCAAGCGTCTTAATCCTTCCGCCATTCTTGAATTAACAGCTACGCCCATCGCGCACAAAACCAATGTGCTGTATCACGTTTCGGCGCAGGAGTTGCAGGCCGAGCAGATGATCAAGTTGCCGATCACGTTGCGCGAACATCCCGAAGGCGTACAGGCAGCGATATTCGGCGCAGTGCAGACGCGGCAGTGGCTGGAAACCGAAGCGCAGCAGGCGCAGGCTGAGGGCGATGAATACGTGCGTCCCATCGTGCTGTTCCAGGCGCAGAACGTGAACGACGCGATGCCGCCGGAAATTTTGAAGCAACACCTCATCACCGAACTGCACATACCCGAGGAACAGATTGCGATTGCCACGGGCAACCAGCGCGACCTGGAAGGCGTGGAGGTTGCTTCACCTGATTGTCCGTTGCGCTACATCATCACGGTGCAGGCGTTGCGCGAAGGATGGGATTGCCCGTTCGCCTACATCCTGTGTTCGTTGCAGCCGCTTTCTTCCGCAACGGCAATCGAGCAGTTGCTCGGGCGCGTGCTGCGTATGCCATACGCCAGCAAGCGCAAGCGCGATGCGCTCAACCACGCTTATGCGCACGTGTGCGAGGCCACGTTCGCACAGGCGGCGGGCGCGCTGGTGGACAGGCTGGTATCCAACATGGGCTTCGAGGCGCTGGACGTGGCTTCGATGATCGCGCCGCAGATGCCGCTGTTTGACGGCGTACCGCAACCCGCAACGGCATTGCCGCCGGTGACGACGACGCTGGAAGTATCGAGCGATAACGGGTTGCAGCATCTCGCGGGCGTTTCCGTCGCGCCCGCCACAAGCGGCAAGGGTGTGCATGTCACCGTGACAGGGCATGTGGACGAAGCGGTGGAAAAAATTCTGCTGGCTGCCGAGCGTAGCGAGAAAAAGCGCGAGGTCATCCGCGACAAGATCACGCAACATAACGCAGTGGTGGCGGCGGAGACCGCACCCGCGATGCGCGGCGTGCAGTTTGCACCCATTCCACCGTTGGGTTATCGCAGCGATGCGCAAGCGACATTATTCCCGCTGGAGCGCGAGGCAGTGCTGGAGAGCGTTGACTTGAACCTGCTGGCGCAGCCGGTTTCGTTGCCGGGCTTCCAGGTAGTGGAACAGGACAATGCTTTCGAGATTTATCTCGACGAGCAAAACAAAGTGAAGATGAAAGCGGCGGATGCGCATCAACTTTCGCTCGACAGCGTTAATGTAAATATCACAGCGGACGATCTGGTGCGCTGGCTGAACCGCGAAGTGCGTCAACCCGACATCGTGCAGTCGCACCTGCTGGCCTATTTGCGCGCGGTGGTGAATTACCTGACCAACGAGCAGCGCGTTAGCCTCAACACACTGGCGCGCATGCGCTTCCTACTGGCACGGCGCGTTGACGCACAGATCGGCGACATGCGCGAGGCGGCGGCCAGGGCGCAGTTCCGGCAACTGGTTTTGGATGGCGGCTGGAAGGTGGAACCGGACTGGAAACATCCTTTCAACTTCGAGACGGGTTGTTACCCCGCGCCCGCAGGCAGTCGTTATGCCGGGCGATGGGAATTCCAGAAACATTATTATCCGGTGCTCGCCGATTTGAAGGACAAGGGCGAGGAGTTCGAGTGCGCGCGCTTGATAGACCGGCATCCGAAAGTGAAGCATTGGGTGCGTAATCTTGACCGCGATCCGGGTTTCTGGTTGCCGGTATCGAAAGGGCGCTTCTTCCCTGACTTCATCGCTGAATTGACCGATGGCCGTATCGCGGTGATCGAATACAAGGGCGCGCATCTGAAAACGATTCCCGAAGAAATCGAGAAGCGTCAGGTCGGTGAACTGTGGGCGGCGAATAGTGGCAGGCGTTGCATATTCCGTTTTGTTTATCTCGACGACAACGGGATGAACATGGAAGTGCAGCTCGATAAGGCTTTTGGTGCATGAGAACAAGGTGCGTAGTTACAACACGCGCCCTCACCGCTCACCTCAAACGCGGCGGTTTGATTGCTTACCCCACCGAATCTTGTTACGGCCTGGGTTGCGATCCGGACAAACGCGCTGCGGTGCAGCGACTGCTCAAGCTCAAGCAACGGCCGCAATGCAAGGGGCTGATACTTATTGCATCGGCCTATCATCAGGTGGCGCGCTATCTGAAGCCCGGCTCGGGTTTCCGTTTTTGATTTTTTCCTGTGGTCACAACGAATTTCTGGGACTTGGTTGACAACAGAACGTTCGTTCTTTACGATGCCGTTGTCGTTTACCAAGCGATGAATTTGTATTGGAGTTCGGTTTGGTCAACCCGGCATCCCTGATTCAGGAGTCCTTACAATGAAACCCCAGCCTGCAATATTTGAAAAGCATGAGCAAAGAAAGTAGTGAGTTGGTTACAAAATGTAACCAACTGCAACTGGTGACAAATTGTCACCGACTGAAATTGCCATTTGTAAGCGTTCCCCCATTTTTTGTTGACGACAGTTTCGTGGTGTTATTGCTTACCGAGGATTATTCATTATGAGAAAAACATCTGATCTATCCGGCCAATCAGAAAACCATCTTGTC
>JBDTPM010000064.1:0-4947 GCA_039932695.1 Gallionella sp.
GATGAACAGGCATGGGAGTTCGTTACGTTCGACAGTGTCGAAGATGCACCTGCATTCCTGAGACTGCAATTGCAGTCGGCTTGATCCGGATTTATCGCTTCACAGCTCGTCTGTACCCTGAAATGATATTCACCCCATACCTCCTTCCCCGACCATGATCCTATACGCCGCCACGATACTTGTTTCCAGCTTCCTGCTGTTTCTCGTGCAACCCATCATCGCCAAGCAGATCCTGCCCTGGTTCGGCGGTAGCGCAGCAGTATGGACCACCTGCCTGGTGTTTTTCCAGTTGGCGCTGTTGGGAGGTTATGCCTATTCGGATCTATCCAACCGGTTGCTGAAGCACAGGACGCAAAGCACGATCCATATCGTGCTGTTGCTGGTGAGTCTTGCCGCGCTGCCGATCGTGGCGGCAGCCGGCTGGAAACCGATCGGAAGCGAAGATCCGCTGTGGCGCATACTGGGATTGTTGCTGGTCACCATCGGCTTGCCGTACTTCATGTTGTCGACCACGGCGCCGCTGATCCAGTCATGGTTTGCGCGCGAGCATGCCGATCCCAAGACCGCCGAACGCGTTTACCGCTTTTTCGCGCTCTCCAACCTGGGCGCCATCCTGGGGTTGCTCGCCTATCCGTTCGCCATCGAGATGTGGGTCTCAACCCGCACCCAGGCCATCGGCTGGAGCGTGGGTTACGCGCTATTTGCGTTGCTCTGTATCGGCAGCGCGTGGCGAGCACGGCGCCTGACGGATAGCAGCGTGGCCGACCCGGCCGAGGTCCCGAAACCGTTGTTTGACGCGCTACCCGATCAGCCGACGCAGGCCCTGACTAATGCCAGTGCAGCACCTCAGGAAAAGGACTATGTGCGCTGGTTCGTGCTTGCCGCACTCCCCTCGATGATGCTGCTCGCGGTGACCAACCACATCACGCAAAACGTCGCATCGATCCCTTTCATGTGGGTACTGCCATTGACGCTGTATCTGATCACGTTCGTGCTGTGCTTCGAGGGCCGCGGCGGACGGGGTTTTTACGTGCGCAATTTCTGGCTGCTGCCGACGCTCGTCATCATCTGCCTGATGGCTTGGGGCATCACCGCGAAATATGGCTTTCTGGAAATCAATATCGCGATCCCGCTGTATTGCGCCGGACTTTTCCTGGTGTGCATGTTCTGCCACGGCGAGCTGGCGGCGGGCAAGCCAGCGGCCCGCTATCTGACCCGTTTTTATCTGATACTCTCGCTGGGAGGAGCTGTCGGCGGCATGTTCGTCGGCCTCCTCGCGCCCAAACTTTTCACTGCCTACTGGGAATTGCCGCTGGGCCTGGCTGCGCTGGCGTTAATGGCATTGATACTGACGATGCATCATCTCGCCAGGATCGGACAGCGGCCGCTGCTGGCTGCGGCACCGCTGGCGGCTATGGTGAGCCTGGTCGCAGTGGGCTATTACGCATATGACTACAACTGGTTGCTGAAAGAGGGCGGCACGATCCATTCCGTGCGCAATTTTTATGGCCGGCTGAGCGTCAAGCAATTGGGCTACAGCGATACCAGCCCGGAGACGCATCGTATGTTGATGCACGGCACCATCGTGCACGGCAAACAATATATCTATGCCCCATACCGCCATGTCACCACCAGTTATTACACCGAGAGTTCGGGCATCGGCCTGGCGCTTTCATATTTTCATCATGGCCCCCAGCATGTCGGCGGAGTCGGCATGGGCGTGGGCACGATAGCCGCTTACGGCAAACAGGGCGATCTGTTCAAGTTCTACGAGATCAATCCCAAGGTGATCGATATCGCGAGCAACTATTTTTACTACCTTAACGAAAGTCCTGCGCAGGTCCAGATCGCGCTGGGAGATGCCCGTCTGGTATTGGAGCGCGAACGCCCGCAGCAATTCGACGTGCTGGCGATAGATGCATTTTCCGGCGATGCCGTCCCGGTCCACCTGGTCACGCGCGAGGCGCTGGCAGTGTACCTGAAGCATGTCAAGCCTGACGGTGCGGTTGCTTTCCACGTCACCAGCCGCTATCTGAGCCTGGCTCCGGTGATCAAGCAGTTGGCGGATGATGCCGGTTATGAAGCGGTGATGGTCGCCGACCGTTCGGACGACAATCCCTATTCGTCGCACAGCGATTGGGTGATCGTCACCCGCAACAGGGAATTTCTGGACGCCCCGGAAGTGGTGAAAAAGAGTGTCGCCATCGTGCCGATCAAGGGCATGAGAATCTGGACCGATGATTTCAGCAATCTGTTCCAGATACTCAAGTAGCGATCGAGCACATCCAATTACCGGACGATATCAAGCCCCAAACCATGCTAGTCGTACGCCTGTTGATTGTTTTGATCACGTTGCTGCTGGTACTGAGCGGCGGGATGTATTTGTTAACGCGCGATCGGCGTTATCTCAGATTCGCATGGCAGACCCTACGCTTCACGGTGTTCTTGCTGCTGGTCTTTGCATTGCTCTTCATATTGGAGCGCTATGTGCTGGTAGGCTGGCGTATTCTGCTCTAGCCCTTCTTGCATCGCGACAATTTATCCAGCGCGGTTTTGAGCGGGGAGTCTGCCAGGCTCTGGCTGAACTCGTTCAGAGCGCTCATCGCGGTTTTGCCAAGCTTTCGGGAGACCGGTTTGGGTTGACCGCGATCGAACGAAACTTGCACCTTTACCCGGATTCCGCTAACCTCGCAGCCCCTGTTTTGCAACCGGACGACCAGTTCGGGTGCAAGTTGACGTAATTTGGCGGCGATAGTGGAGTTGGCCACCGCGATGCTGAGCGTACCCAGTTGCAGGCCCAGCACTTGGGCGGTTTGCACAAGATGGGGAGGTGCGACAGCATTGACGTGACTTTGCAAGTCCGACAGGGCTTGCGCCTTGGTCAGTAACGGACGCAGCTCAGGAGCGCTGCTTAATAGTGATTTGAGTCGCTGCGTCACAAGGTTAGCTATACACAGGAAGGACAAGAGATGAATATTATTCTAGTTTCCAATCGCTTGGCAAAGACTCGCAGCATTTCACTGGGGGGATGGCAGATTCTGCTTTTGTTGCTGATGCTGTTAGGGTTGATGCTGGGCGCTGCGTTTTTCCTGCAATACTCTCTGGTGCGCTTTGCGCCGGAAGGGGTGGGCGAGGGGATGCGCACTCTGTTATCCAAAGCCTATATCGAAGAGCGTCAAAAGCAGCAATCCAATCTGTTCAGCAGTCTGGATACCATGGCGAGCCGGATCGGGCAGATGCAGTCGCAGGTCCAGCGTCTGGACGCGCTTGGAATGCGCCTGGCCAAGCTGACCGGGATGAAGCCGGGCGAATTCCAGTTCGACCAACTCCCCGCGCAAGGCGGTCCGCTGGTGATCCTGCCGACCAGGGAAATGTCGGTGAATACCCTTGATCAGCAGCTGAACAGACTGTCGCAGGTGGTCAATGATCGCAGCGACAAATTGATGGCGCTTGAAACCATGCTGTTGCAGAATCAATTGAGCCGCAAATTGCTGCCTTCCATCCCGCCCGTCAGCGTGGGCTGGTATTCCTCGAACTTTGGCTGGCGCATCGACCCGTTTACCGGTGCAAATGCGATGCATGAGGGAGTGGATTTCATGGTGGATGCCGGAACGCCGATCCATGCTTCGGCAGGCGGTGTGGTCGCCTTTGCGGCCTTCCACCCCCAATATGGTAATATGGTCGAGATCGATCACGGCAATGACATCATCACGCGTTACGCGCATGCTTCGAAATTGCTGGTGAAGGTCGGTCAAGTGGTAAGACGCGGCGAGAAGATCGCCGAGGTGGGAAGTACCGGACGTTCTACCGGCAACCACTTGCATTTTGAAGTTCGCTATCAAGGTATAGCCCAGAATCCCGTGCGCTTCCTGCAGAAAACCACCAGTTAACAGGGATGGTTATTGGTTAGGGTGAGGTGAAGGATTGCCTCACCCTTTATTATTTGTAATTGAGAAAATTAAAACATGATTTCCAGTTTGCTGAAAAGTATCTTCGGTAGCCGCAACGATCGCTTGCTCAAGGAATACCGATCCTCCATCCAATCAATCAATAAACTGGAAGCCGATATCGCCAGATTGAGCGATATCGAATTGCGCCAGAAGACCGACAGCTTCAGACAGCGTTTTGCAACAGGCGAATCACTGGAAGCGCTGCTGCCGGAGGCCTTTGCCGTAGTGCGCGAAGCGAGTTCCCGTGTGCTGGGGATGCGGCACTACGATGTGCAACTGATCGGCGGGATGGTGCTGCATTATGGCAAGATCGCCGAAATGCGTACCGGTGAAGGCAAGACGCTGATGTCAACTTTGCCGGCTTACCTGAACTCGATTTCCGGCAAGGGTGTGCATGTCGTTACCGTGAACGATTATCTGGCCAGTCGTGATGCGGAGTGGATGGGAAAGCTGTATCGATTTCTCGGTTTGTCGGTGGGCGTGATCCTGTCACAAATGCCTGCGGGCGACAAACAGGCTGCCTATGCCGCGGATATCACCTATGGCACCAACAACGAATTCGGCTTCGATTACCTGCGAGACAATATGGCGACGCAGGTTGGCGAACGTTTCCAGAGGCCGCTCAATTACGCCATCGTGGATGAAGTGGACTCGATCCTGATCGATGAGGCGCGAACTCCGCTGATCATTTCCGGGCAAGCCGAAGACAACGTGGATGTATATGTGCGCATCGACAAACTGGTGCCGCAGCTGGCGCGCCAGGCTGTCGAAGACGGTCCGGGTGACTTCAGTGTGGATGAGAAGAATCAACAGATCCTGCTGACCGAGACCGGCCATGAGCATGCTGAGAACATACTCACACAGGCCGGGTTGCTGCCGGTTGGCGGCAGTTTGTACGATCCCGCGAACATCACTTTGATACACCATCTGTATGCCGCATTGCGCGCGCATAACCTGTTTTTCCTTGATCAGCAATATGTGGTCCAGGATGGCGAAG
>JBDTPM010000065.1:0-10641 GCA_039932695.1 Gallionella sp.
TGGTGGTGATCCAGCTATCGGACACGACCCGCTCCGCCTTCGTGACCTGCTTGCTCTCCCCCGGCACTTTCAGGTTGTTGTCAACGCTCTTGACGCCTTTGACCGACTTGGCTACTCGCCCGGCCTCAGACTTTGCCTTTGCGCTATTCGCCGTGCCATCGAGCGTGACGACTCCGTTGGTGGTCATGACACTGATGTCGGATTTCTTGAGACGGTGATCACCCATCAGTTTGGATTTCACTTTTGCGGTGATAGCAGAATCGGTAAGCGTCGCGCCTACGCCGTCACTGTGCGGCTTCGGCGGGGATACATCATCGACAACGGCAACAGCCGTGCCAACACCAAGAAAGACGACCAGGCCAATGGCAATCAGTGAACCAGTTAATGAGTTTTTGTTTGATATTTTCTTGTTCATGCGCTTGCTCCTGTTTGCCGTATGCACGACATGCTGTACGAAAATTCGCAAACTTAGTTTGTTCCTGCGCAACCGCTAAATCGGTGCGCTATCACACATATAAATTAAAAATCGGCCTTTGTAAATAAATGAACTTGTGTGCGCTAGCGTACTGAGTGCCACTTGGATTTTTCATATCGTATTGCCTCGGATCATGTATGAACAAGAATCGCCAATGGCAAAAATAATATGCCGCGTCATATCGGTTTCATTCCGGATGGAAATCGCCGCTGGGCTGTAGATCACGGCATGCCGCGAGAAGCTGGATATGCTTATGGTATCGATCCGGGATTATCGCTGTATGAGAAATGCAAGGAATGCGGAATCGCGGAAGCTTCCATCTATTGTTTTACCCAGGACAATACCAAGCGGCCCGCCATTCAGAAACAGGCTTTCAGCGAAGCCTGCGATGCATTTGCTTATGAAATTGCGCGTCGTGGCGCGGCCTTGCTGGTTGTCGGTGATGAGACGTCGGCGCAATTCCCCGAGGGGTTAAAACAATTCCTGCAGCGCCAAGGCAGTGGAATGAAAGTAAATCTACTCGTCAATTATGGCTGGGAATGGGATCTGGCCGGGCTTAAAAATGGCGGTCTGCGTTCAGATGAAGTGTCACGTCTGGACTTGATTGTGCGCTGGGGCAGGGGGCGGCGCTTGAGCGGCTTTCTTCCGGTGCAATCCGTTTACGCGGATTTTTATGTTCGGGACGAATATTGGCCAGATTACCACCCGCAGCATTTTGAGCAGGCACTCGCCTGGTTCAAGAACCAGGATCAGACACTCGGCGGGTAATGCGGGCGTCAGCATGGTTAAGCAGCTCATAACTCCACACTTAAAATGAACTAAAAAGGTTAGCTCAACCTGCCCCTTTAATTATTGAGGTTTACAGTGTGAAGACAGCGTCGCATCCCCCAGAATGGAACTTGAAAAATAATAAAACTGCCACGTCATTCCGGCGCAGGCCGGAATCCAGTGGGTTTAAACAAAAGGCTTTTTTGCTTTACTGGATTCCCGCGTTCGCGAGATAACGACTAAATTGACTGTTATTCCCAAATAGGTATAATGTGCCAATGAGTAAAACACCAGTCAAGCCGCTGGAGTGGGTGGCTTCAGCCAAGAAAGATTTGCAGTCCATGCCGTCCGATGTGGTGGACACGTTTGGATATGCGCTGTACCTCGCGCAGAACGGCGGGAAACATGCACAGGCAAAACCGCTAAAGGGATTCGGATCAGCGGGCGTGCTTGAGGTGATTGAGGACGATGATGGCAATTCTACCGGGCTGTGTACACCGTGCGATTCAGCAATGCGATCTATGTGCTGCATTGCTTCCAGAAGAAATCCCACAAAGGCATCGCAACACCGAAGCAGGACATGGACTTGATTCGTGACAGATTGAAGCTGGCACAAAAACATTCTGAAGGAGTAAAAAAATGAGCAGCATCACACACGGTAGCACCAACGTATACGCCGATCTCGGCTTAGATAATGCCGACGAAATGCTGGTCAAGGCGCAACTGGCGACCAAGATCGGCGACATCATCAAACGGCGCAAGCTGACCCAAGTGCAAGCAGCCGAATTGCTGGGCATCTCCCAACCAAAATTATCCGGCATGCTGCGCGGCCAATTTCGCGGCATCTCCGAATCGAAAATGCTGGAATGCCTGACCCGCCTGGGGCGCGATATTCAGATCGTGGTCAAGGCAACACCGCGCTCGCGCACTGAAGGGCACGTGTCGGTTGTTATTGCGTAAGGCGTGGAAAACAACTCGAGCCTGCCCCGTTAAACTTTTAATTCGATTGAATGCGAAAGAATTTTTGATAACGAATTGCCGGGGCAGTGAAGGCAGCATGATGCGAACGGGCAGCTTCGGAAGCTATCTAGCCTGACCCTCATGGCACTCGCATTCCTCTGTAGCCTCGGCCAATTAGCATGTTAGTCTGCTGTGTACAGGAGGCGTCATGACCAACAGAATCACCTTGGCAGCATCGGAAGTGCGGGTGGACGACCATATCTATAACGGCATCGGCACCAACGCGCACCCCACCAACGCATGGGAAACCATCACCGAGATACGCCTGGAGGATGGACTGATTCTTATCATCGCCGGTGATAAAAAAGGGCAGCACGGTGAATTCTGGTTCGAACCCGAAGAGCAAGTCGTGGTCATGCGTTATCCCAAAGCGGGTGCATGAAATCCGGTGAAATAAAACGCAAGCCTCCGGCATTTTTATAATTCGAGCCTGGCACGTTTAGTTTCAGGTTGCATGGATGCTACCCGAGGGGCCGAAACCATACTGGCGTGGCCGCATCACAAAACTCATTTATGAATTAGAACAATGACAGAGTCCACACTGCAAACGGTGTGTTGAAATCGCTGCTTTCGAAAAACATCAATGACCTTCCGGAAAGAATTCAAGCAGTCATTGCGGGCCAGGCACCAATAGCCGATAAAGATCGAAAGGTTTTCGTGAACAACGTCTACATCACTTGAGAAAGATAAGCGCCCAATCTCATATCTGCAGTGAGGATATGCCCGGTTAACCAATGCTCCAGAAACACGATATCTTCATCCGTCACAGGTTTGTCTGCCTGAAGGATCTCCTGCTGCAGCTTCATGGCTCTATTGATTAATTCCTGGTGCGCCGCCTTGTGTTCTTCAATTTCTTCATAACCGTACTTCAGCATCAACCGCTCCTCATGACTGAAGTGCCAGGCCGTACAATTGATCAGCTCTTTCAACACCGCCGCCAGATAATCCGGAGATTCACCTTCTGTTACAGCATGATTGAGGATATTAAAAATATTCAATAATTTACGGTGATCTTCATCGATCTCATCGACTTCGACACTTAATACCTTACCCCAAGCTATATCTTTCACAAGACTTCTCCTATTTAAAAAAACAAACCCCGAGAGGATATGAATATTTTTAGAATGATAACTACTCCTGTTGACTTGGAATCTTCTATGGAATGCTTGGCTGCAGGAATAATGGAGCAACTACCAAATAAATATTATCAGATAATTGAAAGTCCTGAATCATTCGATTCTTCGCCAGCTTCGGGTATTGGTACAGAGTGAACTAAAGGGGTCGTTATATCTTTTAGAAGTAGAAAAATAATTCGAGCCTGAGCTAACCCAATTAATTCTGGAAAAGAGGCAACGACATGTGTTGGAAGATCATCCTGTTGGCAATCTTCGGACTGATCGTCATCATGGCCGCTGCTATCGTGTATGGTAACCATCGCTGGCAGACCGCCACGAATGAGATGCATGCAAGGTTGGAGGCGGCACGCCTCCCTGCCGGTGCAAAAATTAAAAGAAATCAAAAGGGTCAGAAATCAAAAGGGTCAGCTTCGCATTACATTTTCGCATTTTTCTTCTTCAATTCTGCCATCGCCTCTGCTGCTATTTCCCGAACTTCCCCGTTAGCATCCTGGAGGCAAACTTCAACATAAGTGCGCGCAGCGGCGCTACCGGTGAGGCCGAGCAGATGACATGCGTCTGCGCGCACGCGATGGTCGGCATGGCGGGTTAGTTCGGCCAGTTGCGGCAGCAACTGCTGTAGTTCCGGTGTGTTGGTATGTGCTTCCAGCAATGCGCTCATGCCAAGACGTATATCGATATCGGCCTCTGGATCGGCGATGAGGGTGAGCAACGACTTTAGGCGTTGCGTATCTTCGGCGATGAACGCGACGGCCTGTTTGTATTCGCCCTGATTCAACAAGTGCTCGACATAGTGCGCCACACCTGCTTCGCCACTTGCCTGCCCGGCCCACAGGCGCAGTTCGACAGGGCTGAGTGCGTCGGTGAAGGTGAATGGTCCCAGCCGCAACCAGGGCGAGCCGCGCGCGCCAAGTTCCGCAGCCTGCTCGGGATGCGCGGCGACATTCACTACCGTCAATTTCCCGATCTGCGCCTGTTTCACCATCTCGCCCAGTGCATTCAAGACGGCGGGACAGTGCGGGCAGCCGGGTGCGATGAAGAGCAGTGCGTCGGGTGGAGCGGCAGACATGGTCTATCCTTTAATCAGTGGGGATGCATCACAAGGTTCCGGTGTCGATCATTCGCTTCGGAACGAACGCGGCTACTTTTGGCCGCGGCTTGGCTAAGGAAGCGCTGATTAAGTCCGTTCGTGGTGAGTGTTTCCCGTTCGCACCCCTCGATACACCGCGCTGCGCGCGGCACCCTTCGACTGAGCTCAGGACAGGCTCGGGGCGAACGGGAAATGTATCGAACCACAGTTTTGGACTTAATCAGCGCTTTCCTAACAGGATAATTGCTATTGTGCCTGTCAGGGAAACCGGTTGCCATTATTTTTAATTCACGGCAGAGTGGCAAGGCGAGGAATAAATCATGCCGAAACTCTGCCCAAAAATTATTCCTGAAGGCACGCGCCTCACCTGCAAGACCGGGATCGCCTTCGCGCTGAATGAACATCCGCGTATCGCCGGTCCGCACAAATATCGCTATCACTCGCCTATCATCTCGGCTGAATGGTGTGCCTTTACGAACATTCCGTGGGGGCGCGGCTTGATCAACTTTGAACCCCAGGAAGAAGATCTGGCCATGGAAACTTATCGGACGTGGGTGCGGTTGTTCGAGCTGCTGCGATATTATTCGTGGATCGTGCACAAGTTTAAAACTGGCCTATCACATGTTTCAGCTTGAATTCCGCATTTGATCCACGAATAACACGAAGATCGCCAAGAGGAACAACGGAGCAATGGGTCAGACTCGCCTGATCTTTGCCAGGTGATTCACAGGCACCTGCTCGCCTTGTATCGTTCTGATGCAAGTAGCAAGACTCGTCTTCAGGCACCGCGTGATTGAAGCAGTTTTCAAAATCCTGCGGCACCGCAGGATAAGCATTCTCGTTGATGGCTATCGATGCGAAGCAAAGGAGCCAATGTGAGCAGCTTCCTTTAATTCAGTTCATGATAGGATATATTGCGTGTGGCTTGAAGATTGGCAGGCCTCATTGGCGGGGTGATACTTATCGCCACATTATGTGGTAGTGATGTTGTGAACAAATGGAGGTTTTCATGAAACGAATATTGATGCTGTTGTCTATTTCATGTGCTCTTGGCCTGCTTTCTTTTCAGGCATATTGCGGTGATGAGCGCAAATCAGCCCCTGAAGTAAAGCCAAATTGCAGCAAGCATACCAACGCCAAATCGAGAACGTACTGCGAGCAGGTCAACAGACTAATAGATGCTGCATGCGGTGGCAAAACCGGTGACGCGCTGGTTAAGTGCCAGAAAGCGGAGCTTAGAAAACATTATTAGCTTTTAAGCGCCAACGACCGGCGAATTTTTTGGCAGGTTAGTTGGCACTGTTCATTTGACGGGTTCGCCTTCTTTAATCCAAGGGCTGCTCAGCCCCGATTGATATTTTCCGCCTGAATGCCAGCCAACACCTACTCTCCCTGTATTGTCACGACAATTCGGCGATTGCCGCCGTCGTTCCTGTGTTCGCACAAATATATCCCCTGCCACGTCCCCAGCCTTGGCCGGCCTTCGGCAATCGGGATGTTGAGGCTGTTGCCGAGCAGGCTGGATTTCAGGTGCGCAGGCAGGTCGTCCGAGCCCTCGTCCTGATGCAGGTAATAAGGTTCGTCTTCTGGAACGGTGTGGTTGAAGTAGTTTTCAAAATCCACGCGCACCGTGGGATCGGCATTCTCGTTGATGGTCAATGAGGCGGAGGTGTGCATGATGAAGATGTTCATCATGCCGACCTTGAAATTGCGCAGCTCGGGCAGTTCACGCAGCAGCTCTTCGGTGATCAGATGAAAGCCGCGGGGTCTTGATCTGAGTTGTATCTCTTTTTGTATCCACATGTTTGTGTGTTGTTGCTTGAGTTCTCCAATCTTTGAAGGTTACGTTATTGGCTGACAGTTTCTACCCTCATCCCACCCTTCCCCCTTGAGGGGGAAGGAGTCGGCCCTTCGGCATAGCCATTCGACTAAGCTGCCCAAAGACGACAGCCAAGTCGCTGGTTATCGGGCGTACAGCTTTAAACGAACAACTTGGTATTTGGACATACTTCGACATTCAACCTAATGCTTCGTGAACCGCTGCGGTGATCTCGTATGAACGGAGGCGTGCGACGTGATCGAAGATCATCGAGGTGATCATCAATTCATCCGCGCCGGTCTGTTCGATGAAGGCTTTTATTGTGCGCTGGACGGTGTCGTGCGAGCCGATCGCGGAGCATGACAGGATCTCGTCGAGCACGTCCCGCTGATGCGGGGCGATGCTGTCCAGATAACCCGCCTCCGGCGGCTGCAGACGCCCGGGACGTCCGCTGCGCAGGTTGACGAATGTCTGCTGCATCGAGGTCGCGAGAAATTGCGCTTCCTCTTCGGTGTCTGCCGCAAAGACGTTGAAGCCGAGCATCACGTACGGCTTCTGCAGTTGTGCAGACGGCTTGAAGGTGGAGCGATACAGGGCGATCGCCTGCATCATTTGCTCCGGCGCAAAATGCGACGCGAATGCGTAGGGCAGACCCAGCGCGGCAGCCACTTGCGCACCGAACAGACTCGAGCCGAGTATCCAGATCGGTACATGCAGTCCGGCGCCCGGCACGGCGCGCACCGCATGCCGCTGCGTCGCCTCGAAGTAGCCCATCAGTTCGACGACGTCCTGCGGGAACTGGTTGGGATTGGTGTCGAGGTTGCGGCGCAAGGCGCGCGCGGTGAGCTGGTCCGAACCCGGTGCGCGCCCGAGGCCGAGATCGATGCGCCCGGGATAGAGCGATTCCAGTGTGCCGAACTGTTCGGCGATCACCAGCGGTGAATGATTGGGCAACATGATCCCGCCGGCGCCGACACGTATCGTCGAGGTGCCTCCGGCGACATGCCCGATCAGCACAGCGGTCGCGGCACTGGCGATGCCCGGCATGCCATGATGCTCGGCCAGCCAGAAGCGTCGGTAGCCCCAGCGCTCTGCATGCCGCGCAAGATCAAGCGTGTTGCGATACGACTGGGCCGCGTCGCTGCCTTCGTTGATCGGGGCCAGGTCAAGGATGGAAAAGGGGGCTGGTGTTTTCATAGGGTGCTTCGCACTTTCCTGGATCATCCCAAACCCAGTGTGGCCAGATTTCTTGCTCTGATTGATTTCAATAGCGCTGCATCGTCGACCAATGAGCTGCCGTAGGACAGCACCATGGTTTTCATTTTCTGTTGCCATTCGCTCGACCGCATGCGTTGCGCAAAGCAGCGTTCGATGATCTGTATCATCGCGGACACCGCGATCGATGCGCCGGGTGAGGCGCCCAGCAACGTGGCCAGCGAGCCATCACCGGCTGCGACGATCTCGGTGCCGAATTCCAGCTTGCCGACATCTTTGACACAGTGCTTGATGATCTGAACGCGTTGCCCTGCTTTGGCCAGGTGCCAATCATGCGCCTTCGCCTGCGGATACATCTTGTGCAGTGCCTTGCTCCTTTGCCTGTGCGTTTGCAATGATTGCCTGATCAGGTAGCGGGCGAGGTCCAGATTGGTCCAGCCCGCCGACATCACGGGTTTGAGGTTGGTCGATTTGACCGACTTGAGCAGATCGAGGTACGAACCTTTCTTCAGGAATTTGGTGGAGAAGCCGGCATAAGGCCCGAACAACAGCGCACGCTTGCCTTCGATAATACGCATGTCCAGATGCGGCACCGACATCGGCGGCGCACCCAGCGGGGCCTTGCCGTAGACCTTGGAGTCATGCTGTTTGATCACCTCGGGGTTGTTGCAGATCAGCCATTGGCCGCTGACCGGAAAGCCGCCATAGCCTTTGCTTTCCGGGATGCCGGATCTCTGCAGCAGATGCAATGCGCCGCCGCCTGCACCGAGGAATACGAACCTGGCCACGATGGTTTTGCTTTTGTTGTGCTTGTTGTCATGCACATGCACGTGCCAATCACCGTGCTTGTCCTGTTTCAGGGACCGCACCGGATGATTCAGCAGCAACTTGAAATTGGGATTCGCCTGCAATGATCTGATCATGCCGCGCGTCCATGCGCCAAAGTCGATGTCGCTGCCATATCTTACGCGGGTCGCGGCGACAGGTTGGGCGGGGTCGCGCTGCTGCATCACCAGCGGCATCCATCGTTCGATCACGACAGGATCTTCGCTGTATTCCATGTCGGCGAACATCGGATGGGTATGCATTTTCTTAAAACGTTTGCGCAGGAAGGTGACATCTTCCTCCCCCGAGACAAAACTCTGGTGCGGCGTGCGATTGATGAAATGACGCGCTGACGGCAGTTGCTTGTGCTCAACCAGATAAGTCAGCAACTGCAGGGTCACTTCAAAATCGGCGTTGATGGCAAGTGCGCGCTTGATGTCGATGCTGCCATCCGCATGTTGCGGCGTGTAATTCAATTCACAGTAACCGGCATGGCCTGTGCCCGCATTGTTCCAACCGTCCGAACTTTCATGCGCCACGACATCCAGCCGCTCCACCATTTTTATCTTCAGCGAGGGATCGAGCTGCGAGAGCAAGGTGCCGAGGGTCGCGCTCATCACGCCGCCGCCGACCAGCAACACATCAACATTGATTCCCGACATGACTTCCTGATTATTCAGATGGCTTGAGAACTTTGATTTTAGCCTATCTCGTAAGTGCGACGGATGCTGATTTCAGGCGATCAGTTTGCGACTGAACAGCTTCTTGCCATTTCCCGAACCTCATCACCCAAACTCCAAACTAAAGCCGTCAGCTCAAGCTTGCCCCTTTAATCTCGTTGAAACCATTACACTCTCGTCCTCGCGTCCAAGCCGGACGCTCGCATATCCAGTAGAGGTCCATGATGTACCCAGTCCACGATGTTGATGCCATTCTTTTATTGTCCCTGTCCGTTGCGGCGAAGCGACGTCCTGCCGATCTGGTCGAGATCATTACGGCGATCGATCTGGCGCATGGCGCTATCCCTTCCGGGTTCAAATTATCGGATGCGTTCGCCAGGCTGTCTGCTTACGGCTTGATAGTCGAAATCGACGGTGGCTATACGCTCTCGGCCGATGCGCAAAAAATGATGGAGAGTCAGCGCAAAAAGGATGACACCGAAAAGAAGCTGCTTCGCCTCAAGGAACATCTCGCCGACTACCACCTCAAGGGCGAGCACACGACAATTCTGGTGCATCCGGATCTGTTGCTTGCCGCTATTCAGGCGTTTCAGAAAGCAAAGACCTCGGGCAGAAGTTGGCTGATGGAGAAACCCAAACCTGTCTGGATCCCCACCAAGGATCTGGCTCAGTTCAAGGGCAAACCCTTCCCTTCCAAACGACGCAAGACTTGAGCGCAACGTGACTGCCATTTCACCCTCTCCCGCTGACAGCACCGGCCGCTCATTCAACGAGTTGCCGTTGGCAGCCACCATGCAGGCGACCTTGCAGCAGCTCGGCTATCTGACGATGACCCCGATACAAGCCGCCAGCTTGCCTATCACGCTGGCGGGACACGACCTGATCGCGCAGGCGAAGACGGGCAGCGGCAAGACGGCGGCGTTCGCGCTGGCTTTGCTCACCAAGCTCAATCCGTGCCGGTTTGCGGTGCAAGCGATGGTGCTGTGCCCCACTCGCGAACTGGCCGATCAGGTCACGCAGGAGATACGCAGACTGGCGCGCTCCGCGGACAACATCAAGATATTGACGCTGTGCGGCGGATCGACGATGCGCCCGCAGATCGTCAGCCTGGAACACGGCGCGCATATCGTGGTCGGCACACCGGGGCGCATCATGGACCACATGGAGCGCGGCACGCTGAACCTGGAAGCGCTAGCCACGCTGGTGCTGGACGAAGCGGATCGCATGCTGGACATGGGCTTTTATGAGGACATCGCGTTCGTGGCGAAGCGTTGCCCGGCGCAACGCCAGACCCTGTTGTTTTCGGCCACTTATCCCGACGGCATCGCGCGGCTGGCGCGCCAGTTCATGCGCAACCCGCAGGAAGTGAAGCTGCTGGAGCAACACGAGGAAGACAAGATACGTCAGCGCTTCTATAAAGTGGAAAATGCGCAGCGATTGCAGGCGGTCGCGAGCCTGTTAAGACACTACCGCCCGGTCAGCACGCTGGCGTTCTGCAACACCAAACAACAATGCCGCTCATTGCTGGAAGTGCTGCATGCCCAGGGCATCAAAGCCCTGACCCTGAATGGCGATATGGAACAACGCGAACGCGATCAGGTGCTGATCCAGTT
>JBDTPM010000066.1:0-3776 GCA_039932695.1 Gallionella sp.
CGCAGTCGGCGGCGGCTCGGCGCTCGATGCGGCCAAGGCTGTCGCGCTGATGGTCGGCCAAGCTCGGCCGCTAAGGGATTTTGAGGACGTAGGCGACAACTACCTGCGCGTCAACGTGGCAGGCATGGCGCCAGTGGTGGCGGTGCCGACCACGGCGGGCACCGGCTCCGAAGTCGGGCGCGCTTCGGTGATCACCGACAACCAGGCGCACGTCAAACGCATCATCTTTCACGCGCGGATGTTGCCGGCAATTGTGATACTCGATCCGGAGCTGACCGTCGGTTTGCCTCCCCGGCTGACCGCTGCCACCGGCATGGATGCGTTGTCGCACAACCTGGAAGCGTATTGTTCGCCGTTCTATCATCCGATGGCGAGCGGCATCGCGCTGGAAGGCATACGCTTGGTGAAGGAATGGTTGCCGGCTGCGGTGCAGGATGGCGGCAATCTGGATGCGCGCCTGCAAATGCTGGTCACGTCGAGTATGGGCGCAACCGCTTTTCAACGCGGACTCGGAGCGATGCACGCACTGGCACATCCGCTCGGTGCACTGTATGACGCGCACCACGGCACGCTCAACGCGATATTGATGCCGTATGTGCTACTTGCCAACCGCGCCGTGATCGACGAGCGCATCACCAGCCTTGCACGCTACCTTGATCTGCCGCAGCCTTCGTTCAGCGCATTTCTCGATTGGGTGCTGGCCCTGCGCGAACAGATCGGCATTCCCGCTACGCTGGCTGCGATTGGCATCGACGCTGCGCAAGCCGAGCTGATCGGGCGCATGGCGGTGGTTGACGGCTCGGCCGCGACCAATCCGATCCAGTTCAGCGAAAGTGATTATGCAAACATTCTGCGCAATGCAGTGAACGGCATAATTTAGACACGCCCATATGGCCCGTATTGCGATAGCTGGTTTCCTGCATGAGACAAATACTTTCGTGCAACGGCGTACCGGCATGGATGCTTTCGTCACTGCGGACGCATGGCCCGGGCTGGTGCAGGGGCCGGCCTTGTTCGATGCGGTTGCCGGCGCCAACATTGCGATTGCCGGATTCATCAAGGAAGCTGCGGCGCACAAGCATGAGTTAGTGCCGTTGTTATGGACATCGGCAAATCCTTCCGGCCCGGTTACCAAGCACGCGTACGAAAAGATCTGGGCTATGCTGGCACGCGAACTGGAACAGGCCAAGCCGGTCGATGCGCTGTTTCTCGATCTGCATGGCGCGATGGTGGCAGAGCATATCGAAGACGGTGAAGGTGAGTTGCTGGAACGGATACGCGCCATCATCGGCCCCGGCGTGCCTATCGTCGCAGCACTGGATTTTCATGCCAACATCAGCCCGCGCATGGTGGCGCTGACCGATGCGTTGACCGTATACCGAACCTATCCGCATGTGGATATGAGTGATACCGGCCGGCGCGCAGCCATCCTGCTGCAGCGAATACTTGCCGGTGAACGCCTGCATAAAGCGTACCGCCAAATTCCTTTTTTGATCCCTCTGCCCTGGCAATGCACCTTGATCGAGCCGCTGGCCTCGCTGATGCATTTGGTCGAGCAGCTGGAGCGCGATGGCAATGTGAGTGCGTCTATCGCTCCGGGTTTTCCGCTAGCCGACGTTTACGATTGCGGCCCGACGGTACTTGCCTATGGTGCCGACGCGGCTGTTACAGAAGCGATTGCGCAGCGCTTGTTCGATGCGATGCTGGCGCAGCGCGCAACTTTCAACGGCCGGCTCTACAGCGCGGCCCAGGCAGTGAGTCATGCGCTAGCCAGCAACGGCAACGGGCCGATCGTATTGGCCGATACACAGGACAATCCGGGCGGCGGTGCCGCCGGTGATACAACCGACATCCTGCATGAGCTGGTGCGCCAGCGCGCAGCGGATGCCTGTGTCGGCCTGCTGTGCGATCCGGCTGCCGCAACGGCTGCGCACGCCGCAGGTGTGGGTGCCACAATTGAATTGGCACTCGGCGCGCACAGCGGCATCGGCGCTGCTCCGCTGGTCGGGCGCTATATCGTTGAAGCACTGGGCAACGGACAATTCACCGGAACCGGCCCTTTTTATCTGGGATGCCGGATGAATCTGGGTCTGATGGCACGCTTGCGGCTTGGCGGCATACAGATACTGGTCGCAAGCCACAAACAGCAGGCGGCGGATCAAGCGATGTTCCGCCATCTCGATATCGACCCGGCGCGGCAACGCATCCTGGTACTGAAAAGCTCAGTGCATTTCCGTGCCGATTTTGCCCGGCTGGCGCGAGAGATCCTGATCGTTGCGGCTTCCGGTGAAAATGTCGCCGATCTTGCCCAGCTTCGCTACCAAAAATTGCGCCCCGGTGTTGCACCAAAGGGGCCAGCTTGACCCCTTTAATTCAGGATAAATCGTGGTCTATCTCTCATTGTTCTGCACCGCGTAGTGGGCAAAGCACTGGCCTGCACCGTCCAAGGCCGCAGGATCCAAATAAAGACTACGCAATTCAAGATCGCGCGGCGGCACGAATGCGGGTCCCCACATCAGCGTATCAAAGGCGGTGCCGCCGACTAGCCGATGGACACTGGTCACATAGAGACTGTGCAGTTGGTTGCTGGCCAGCAAGGTATGACAAAGCTGCGGGCCGCCGATTGAGTACATTATTTTGTAATTCAGCTCCATCAGAGCCGCAACCAGTTGGGCGCCGTCCACGCGCTCACTGTCACCCACGGTAATGAGCCGGTAACCGGCCTTTGATAAAGCGCGCTGGCGCTGCAGATCCGATCGCGCACCGGTAATGATCACGACTTCGCGCTGAGCAGGCGAGGGTAAGGAAGCCAATGGTATATCCAGACTCGCACTGACTATCGCGACCGCAGGTTGCGGGCTTAATCCACGTTCCCGGCGGAACGCCACGAGATCCTGATAAGCCGCTTCATGGCTCACGGGTAACCCATCTTGCGTCTTGTCTCGCACCTTGCGCTGTGCGATATCGCGCATTTGGCTCGCGCTGGTGATCAGCACGTCAGATAGCGCCGCGAGCTCCTGAAACAAACGCCAATCACGCGAATTGGTAATAGCCTTGGGAGCCTGAAGATGTCCGTCGGCTCTTGCCAGGGCGATGCGACCATCGATACTAGCGATGAAGTTGGTGTAGACCAATGGCCCGGCACCCGCGGATTCACGCAAGCCACTGTGCAGGTAAAGCCCGTTTAGAGGCACTGTTTCACCGGGGTTTGGATACAGGCAGATCAGGCCGTCACGCATGGATGACGAAGTCATGAATCCGGGCTTGTTCATGCGCGAATCTTGGGTACCTTTTGTGTTGGTGCGGATCAGATTGATCGGCACCGACGTATTGCTCCGGTTTCGCCTCGAAAATTGCACTATTCTCTGCCGATGCAAAGCAACCTGAACATTTCATAAAAATCACCTTGCCTTTTGTAGGAGCTAGCTTGCTAGCGAATTGCCATGTCACTACCTCTACAGCGTTTGGCCGTTCCTCGAAACTCGCCGCAAGTGGCTCGTTTTCGCTAGCAAGCTAGCTCCTACATAGGACTTGCGACTTTTTATGAAATATCCGGTGTGATAGATTTCCTCGCGAAACGTAGAAGTCACTGTTTATGTACTCGAGGTTAGGTGTTGCGGCTTTTCCCGGCCTTTTTTAACGAGATCGCAACGGCCTGCTTGACCGCTTTTTGTTTCGTCGCGGGATGGCTAGTGCCTATCGATCCATCCTTTTCCCACTCGTTCACCAGTGTCTTGATATTACTGCTGACGACTGCCTGACTTGACCCTTTTCTT
>JBDTPM010000067.1:0-8586 GCA_039932695.1 Gallionella sp.
TGTACGGCGGCCAGCGCATCCTCAGGACGAGTGATGCCACATATCTTGATGCGCGTCACAGCATTTCTCCCTGCACAAGCTTTTTTTCCATTTGCGGCAAGCCACTCTTCGATAATTTCGAAACTTCACAAGTATAAGCCATCCGGCACGCTGGAGTCATTTGAAGGTATGGAATCAGATTTTGGCAGATCCCGTTCATCCGGAATATTGACCTCTCATCCTGTATTTATTGACTCTACCCTAGCCAAACAATACTTTGCTGCTTGTAAATATTATTTGAACTTGGGAAGTTAAGGGAGAAAACATGCGAACTTTCAGATTGTATAGCTTGGCCTTGACGGTTATCTTGGGCGTAATGGTTTCAGGATGCGCCCCGATGGCCATTACCGGCTCTGCGGATGTTAATAAAAAGGCCTTTGGCGCCAAAAAGAAATTCGCTGTCGTGTCGATTGCTTCGACGAAAACATTCCGGGGAGAACAAGGCTTGGGACAAACGTTTACAAACAACGACAATATTCCTGGCATGAACACCCAACCGCTCATCAACAAGCTTGATTACAAAATCATACGCACTCTGGACAACAACAAACATTTTACCCTGCTACCCGAGAATACCGTGCTCACCAGCAAGGCATACAAAAATGTCGCGGAAGATGACAGAGTAATGAAAATATTGTTCATGAGCGAAACGATGAATGTGGCGAATAACTACAAGTACTTCTCGGATGAGAAAAAATATGCCCAATTGGCCAAGGATCTGGGTGTGGACGGCGTTATCGGCATTACAATGACTTTCTCGATCGCTTCCGGCGGGGGCAAAGTCTACCTTGGACCATTAAGCCTTGGCAAGAAGAGCTATAGCACAATGGCCTCAATATCTGCAGTAGCCTATAACAAAAACGGTGAGGTTATCTGGAAGGATTCCACGATCAAAGAGGCAGAGCCGGGCGATACTAAGGCCATCATTCTCCTCGATACCTCAAGCATGACCGATACAAATTTCGAGAAGCTCCATCCATCCGCGGTAGAAATCGGGGGCAAGGCAGTGGATGTATTGCTTGCCCGATTTGATGATACGATGGCCGGCAAAGAGAGCAGCATGTTCCAAAGCATGAAGTAAAATAGTACAGGCTGGGGTCCGGACGGCATTCGAGAACGAGGCGGCAACGCCTCGCCTCTCCAGAACTTCATGTATCTGATTCATTCAGTGCAACTCTTGCACCTCAATCCTCGTTCTGCGGCAATCCCCATTTCTCTTCATATGTAACCCTGCGCAAGTATAAGCCATCCGGCGCGAAGGTCGGTGCGGCGAGACTACGCTCGCGACCGGCCAACACCTCCCCCAGCCAGTCAGGCGGGTACTTGCCTTTGCCGACGTACACCAGGCACCCGACCATGTTGCGCACCATGTGATGCAGGAACGCATCGGCACTCGCATCAAAGATCAGCATCTCGCCCTGCCTGCTGATATCCAGCTGGGTCAGGTGTTTGATTGGTGATTTGGCCTGGCATTGCGCCGCGCGGAATGCGCTGAAATCATGCTCTCCTATCAGATGTTGCGCCGCGGCCTGCATCGCGGCCAGTTCCAGCGGTGCGTGATACCAGCCGACCTTGCCGGCATGGATCGCCGGACGCGTGGCGCGATTGATCAGCAGATAACGGTAGCTGCGTCCGTGGGCGGAAAAGCGCGCATGGAATTCATCCGGCACCGGATGTGCCCAGCGCACCGCGATACTTTCCGGCAGCAGCGCATTCACACCTCGCACCCAAGCTGTCAGGGGACGTTCGGCCTGAGTATCGAAATGTGCCACCTGCTCCAGTGCATGTACGCCGGTATCGGTTCGCCCCGCCGCGATGACTGAGACAGGTTCGCCGGAAATCTGGCTCAAAGCGTGTTGCAACGTATCCTGGACGGTCCTGCCATCCGCCTGACTCTGCCAGCCGCAGAACGGGCGGCCGTCATATTCCACGCCCAGCGCGATCCTCATCGCATCGCCGTCGCCAGCAGAACGAACGCTGCGCCAAGCAACAGCACGTCGCCGATCATGAAACGACACACCGGCAATTCCATTTGCTTATCGGCCCCGGCTCCCCGTTGCGGCTCAAACAGGGTGTGCAGGTTGTCTTGCCAGGTATGCGTGTCACGCAGCATCGCGACCTCGGCATAATGCAGCGTCAGCGCCAATCGTACCGCGAGCCGTTCACGCGACATACCCAGCCATTGCACTGGTGCAAACAGGGTATAAAGCCCGGCGATCAGCTGTTGCCTATGCAGGCGATCCAGCAAAATCGCCAAGCCCGCCAGCGTGGCGAGCAAGCGGGTGAGCTGCAACACACCGTCAAGCAAACCCTCACGGCTCGGACTAAACATGCCGAGCGCGTCTGACAGCGGTTGTCCGGGCGTAGTGTAGGCGTAGATCAGCAGTAACGACAACATGATCCAGCGGGTGCGGCGCAACAACTGGATGAATCCATGCCGGGAAATCGCAACAGCACCCAACAGGATCAAGCCCGCAGTCATCAGCAATGCTTCGAGCGCCAATAACTGCATGGTTGCGACCAGCAGGCACCAGGTCAGAATTTGCGCGGCAGGATGGAATTTCATTGATCGCTCCAAATAAAAAACGGCAGCCCAGTCTCTGAGCCGCCGTAACTTGCTGTTGTTGAGAGCCCCCGATCAGCCTAGCTGGGAAAGCAGGGATTGAGCAACTTCGCGTTGCTCGGAATCGCCCTCGCGCAGCACCTCTTCGAGGATCTCACGCGCGCCGCTGGCGTCACCCATTTCCTGGTAGGCCTTGGCCAGATCTAGTTTCGTGGCAACCTCCTGCCAGTGCTCATCCTTGATATCAGATGCTGGTGCGGCAGCCGCCGAGGCGTCACCAAAATTCAGGTTGATGCCCGCCAAGCCCACATCGGCAGGTTGTTCTGCAGGCGCCGACTTCCGGGCTTCGCTCTCAACCGGAAAATCCAGTGTGAATTCCATCATGCCATTGTCAGCTCGGGCCGGCTTGGCAATTTCCGCTTGTGTAGCCGCCATTGATGGTTGGTTGCCCGCCACATTGAAATTCATATCTTCCAATTTAGGCAATGGGACTTCTGCCTTTTCGACAGCCGCGGATGCCTTTGGGTGACCACCAGTCACATCGAAAATCAGATCGCCCAGATCAGGCAAGGCGGATTTTTCCGGTTCTATAGCCGCCGAGGGGGGATGAGTTGAAGTAACATCAAAATCCATGATACCCGACGGCTTGACAGCCGTTTCGGGGGATAGCATGACCACGGACTGCAGTTGTCCCTCTTCAGTAAAAAAGTTCTGTTCCGGAGAGGGGGCAGATTTTGCTGAAGGCGCACCCAAATCAAAATCCACAGAGGGCGCTTTGATTGCTGAAGAGTCGCCCGAGACCAACCTCGGCATGGCATCGAAAACCGGTGCTTGCATGCTCGTGGATCTTGTTGCTTCTCCTGCTCCTGCACCGCCATACATCGGGTTATTCGGGTCCAGTTCGCGTCCCATCGCAAAAGCCTGTTGCTTGGCTTCTTCATCACCGGAATCCCGCAACTTACTTGCGATGTCCGCAAAGGAACTCAGATCCTTGCGTTTGGCATAGATCTCCAGCAACTTGAGATGGATCCGGTGATCGTTCGGCGTACTCTGCAGGGCATCCTTGAGTATTTCTTCAGCCTGAGCATCGCGTCCGAAATTCAGGAAAAGATCGGCTTCGCTTATCGGATCGGCATCTTGAGATTGCTCACTCGCTGCGGTCTGTGCTGAAACCATACCAGTGAAATCACCACTCTCCGGAGAAGACATCGCCGGAGCGGCGATGTGCCCGGATCTCGTACCGGCTTCCTCGGTAAAGTTGCTTATGACCTCAAAAGAAGGTTTTTTTTTTCGGCGCCTAACCACCCAGACCACGACACCCAAAACAACCAGGGCTCCAGCACCGGCTGCGAGATAGAGTGGCTCGCTCAGTATCGGATTGAGCGAGGCCATCATCTGATCGACCAATGACGGTTCCTGTTTGACCGGAACCGGCTTGGGCTTGGACTTGGAAACCGGTGCAGGCTTGACCTCGCTTGCGGCTGCTACCGCACTGACTGCTACCTGTGGTGTTGCGGCAGCGCGGGGTTGCTGCGCCAGCGCCGCTGCCTCAGACTTCAACTGGGCCAACCGTTGCATGTCCTGAAGATTCTTTTCCAGCATGGCCGTGCGGACCTGCTCTTCCTTGGCAGCCTTGGCTGTTGCGATCGCATTCTCCTGCGCGGCATTCTTCTTGTCCTGCGCAGTCATCGACTTGCCGCCGGCACCTGCCGCAGCCTGATCTCCGGGAGCTTCGCCCTTGGATAGTTTCAGCACTTCCTTGGCAGTCTCTTTGGCAACCGGAGCCTTGTCGGCAACCGAGCTGGCAAGCTTGCCGGAAGCAACCTGCTCAGCTGCTTGCGGTTGTTTGCTGATTGATGCTGCGCCGGCCAATTTTTGCCGGTAGGCATTCCAGTCGGCCACTTGGCCTCGAATTTCCTTAACCGCTTCTGACTGGCCTACTCCTTCGACTTCATTCTGATTGGGCAAGCGCAGAATCTTGCCGGCCCTGATACGGTTCATGTTTTTCCCGTCGAACTCATCGGCATTGGCGCGATAAAGCGCGACCAGCATGCGCTCGAGACTGACATCAGCCGGTTTGTATTGTGCCGAGATCTTGCCCAAGGTGTCGCCGCGTTGAACCGCGAGCCATTCTTCATTAGGTGTTGCGATGGCTGCGGCGATACTCTCAGGCACGGCTGCCGCTTCAGGAGCAACCTGTTCAACAGGCGCGGGTACGGGTGCGGATGCGGGTTCAGCAAGCGGCCCACCTTGTTCCACAGACCCAAGCACTTCCGGCGGAGCGGCCGGTGCAACTGGCATGGCTAGAGTTTCGGCTGGTGCGGATTGAACTGCCGGTGCGACAGGTTGAACTTCAGCCTGGGCAGGGAGCTCGGCAACATAGCCCGGTGGATCCAGCAGGAAAGTGTATTCGCGCAACAACTTCCCGGATGACCATGTCAATTCCACCAGCATCACTACAAAAGGATCGTTGATCGGCTGCGCGCTGGTCACCTTGAGGTAGGGTTCACCATTCTCACGGCTCTCGATCTGAAATTTGAATTTATTGCCATAGGGATACTCCAGACCAGCGCCCTTATAGACATCGGGCGAGGCCAGGCGGGCAACCAGACTGGCTTTTTCAGCCTTGCTTACTGCGACCAATTCAATATCGGCCTTAAGCAGCTGCCCCAGACCGGAAGTCACGTTTATTCCACCCATACCCACGGCGGAAACAATTGCGGACAGCGTCAAACCGGCAACGAACCCGAGCAGTTTTAGTAGTGATTTTCGCACGCCATCACCCTCACCTTATTTATAGAACAATACAAAATAACATCATAGAGTTATAAGCACAAGCTAATAATTTCTTTAAAGCAATTCAAGCCATGCCTGATGCATTTCTACACCGATACAGGCCCACACCATCAATCGAGATATTTCGCGATCAGGATCTCCGCGATCTGCACGCTGTTCAACGCCGCGCCCTTGCGCACATTGTCGCTAACCACCCACAGGTCGAGTCCCAGCGGATGCGAGATGTCTTCGCGGATGCGGCCGACGTAAGTGGCATCGTTGCCGGCCGCCTCGATCGGCGTTGGGTAGCCACCCGGCTCGCGTTTGTCCATCACGATCACGCCCGGTGCCTTCTCCAGCAAGGCCCGCGCCTGGTCGGCGGTGATCTTCTTGCGGGTCTCGATATGCACGGCTTCCGAGTGTCCATAGAACACCGGCACGCGCACCGCGGTCGGGTTCACCTGGATGGAGTCGTCCTCCATGATCTTGCGGGTCTCCCAGACCATCTTCATCTCTTCCTTGGTGTAGCCATTTTCCATGAACACATCGATCTGCGGCAGCACGTTGAAGGCGATGCGCTTCGGATACACCTCGACTTCGACGTCCTGATGATTGAACAGAGCGCGGGTCTGCTCGGCGAGTTCTTCGATCGCCTCCTTGCCGGTACCGGACACCGCCTGGTAGGTCGCCACGTTGATGCGCGCGATGCCAACCGCGTCCTGGATCGGCTTCAGCGCCACCAGCATCTGGATGGTCGAGCAGTTCGGGTTGGCGATGATGCCGCGATTCTTGTATTGCGCGATCGCGTGCGGATTCACTTCGGGCACCACCAGCGGGATATCCTCGTCATAGCGAAAGTGCGCGGTGTTGTCGATCACTACACAACCGGCTGCGGCTGCGATTGGCGCGTATTTTTCCGACACGCTGCCACCCGCCGAGAACAAACCGATCTGGCTCTTGGAGAAGTCGAAGCCTTCCACGTCGATGACGGTGATCTCCTTGCCTTTGAACTGAACCGTCGAACCGGCCGAACGGTTGGAAGCGAGCGGGTAGAGATTGCGCACCGGAAACTTGCGTTGTTCAAGTATGGACAGCATCGCCTCGCCCACCGCGCCGGTTGCACCCAGGATACATACGTCGTATTTCTTATTCATTAGCTTTTCTTTCGTAAATAAATTTCAGCCGGTAGCGAGTAGCCTGTAGCTGGTAGCCTGTAGCTGGTAGCAAACCCGTTTGTTACAATCTACAGGCTACAGGCTACTAGCTCAAAGCCGCAACCACCGCATCACCCATCGCATCGGTGCCGACCTTCCGCATCCCCGCCTCATGGATGTCGCCGGTGCGCAATCCCTGTTGCAACACCTTGCGCACCGCGGTTTCTATGCGTTGCGCGATGTCTTCACGCGCAAAAGTGTAACGCATCATCATCGCCACCGACAGAATCGTCGCCAGCGGATTGGCGATATCCTTGCCGGCGATGTCCGGCGCTGAACCGTGGCAAGGCTCGTACAGACCCTTGTTGTTCGCATCCAGCGAAGCGGAAGGCAACATGCCGATCGAGCCGGTCAGCATCGACGCCTCGTCCGACAGGATGTCGCCGAAGATATTGCCGGTCAGGATCACGTCGAACTGCTTGGGGGCGCGCACCAGTTGCATCGCGGCATTATCCACATACATGTGCGACAGCTCTACCTGCGGATATTCCTTCCCCACCGCAGTGACGATCTCGCGCCAGAACATGCTGGTGTCCAGCACGTTGGCCTTGTCCACCGAACACATCTTGCCCTTGCCATTATTTTTGGCACGCTTCATCGCGATCTGGAAGCCGACATGCGCCACGCGGCGGATCTCCGACTCGCTGTAATGCATCGTGTCGAAGCCCTGGCGTTCGCCGTTCTCCAGCATGCGGATGCCGCGCGGCTGACCGAAATAGATGTCGCCGGTCAGTTCTCGCAGGATCATGATGTCCAGTCCCGACACCAGTTCCGGCTTCAGGCTGGAAGCATTGACCAGCTCCGGATACACCATCGCGGGACGCAGGTTGGCGAACAGACCCAGCCCCTTGCGGATGCGCAGCAGCCCCTGCTCCGGACGAAGTGGTCGCGCCAAGGTGTCATATTGATACCCGCCCACAGCACCGAGGAGAACAGCATCGGATTCATTTGCCAACCTCAGTGTCGCTTCCGGCAGGGGATCACCCGCCGCGTCATACCCGGCGCCGCCGATGTGAGCGTATTCCAACTCGATCTTCAGGCCGTCGCGGCGCAACGTTTCCAAAAGCTTGGCAGCTTGAGCGACGATCTCAGGTCCGATGCCGTCTCCGGGCAATACTGCGATCTTCATTAATTTTCCCCAAATTCTTGAAACGTAAAATGTGAAAAGTGAAACGTACCCCTCCCGGCAGGGAGTGTGGCGCGCAGCGCCGGGTGGGCATCACCTTTCACGTTTCTCATTTCACTTCTTTACGTTTCACCTAAAAAAGCCACGGCTGCTGTTCGCGCCGTTTCTGTTCATACGTCTTGATCTCGGCCACATGCTGCAAGGTCAGGCCGATGTCATCCAGACCGTTCAGCAAACAATGCTTGCGGAACGCCTCGACTTCGAACTTGTACACCGTGCCGTCCGGCGCAGTGATGCTCTGCTGCTCCAGATCGATCTTCAAACGGGAGCCAGAAACAGCCTCCACCGCCTTGAACAGCGCATCCACCTGTTCCGCAGTCAGGCGGATCGGCAGCAAACCGTTCTTGAAACAGTTGTTGAAAAATATGTCGGCGAAGCTGGGCGCGATGATCGCGCGGAAACCATAATCCTCCAATGCCCAGGGCGCATGCTCGCGCGAACTGCCGCAGCCGAAATTCTCCCTGGCCAGCAAGACCTGCGCGCCCTGATAACGCGGCTGGTTCAAAACGAAATCGGGGTTCAATGGACGTTTTGAGTTATCCCTGCCCGGTTCGCCGTGATCGAGATAGCGCCATTCGTCGAACAGATTCGGGCCGAAGCCGGAACGCTTGATCGATTTCAGGAACTGCTTGGGAATGATCGCATCGGTATCCACATTGGCCCGATCCAATGGCGCGACCAGCCCGTTCAATAAGGTAAATTTTTGCATTTAATCAACCTTGCTCACATCGATAAAATGCCCGGCGATCGCCGCAGCAGCCGCCATCTCCGGACTCACCAGATGCGTGCGGCCGCCGGCACCCTGGCGG
>JBDTPM010000068.1:0-10998 GCA_039932695.1 Gallionella sp.
GGATGCGGAAGGATTGCGTCCCACACCGGATCGTGTGCGCGAGACATTGTTCAACTGGCTGGGGCAAACGCTGCATGGGAGAACTTGCCTCGACCTGTTCGCCGGTAGTGGCGCGTTAGGCTTCGAGGCTGCTTCGCGTGGAGCCGAACGGGTGGTGATGGTCGAAAAGAATCCCGTAGTTTTCCGCAGCTTGCAGGAAAACCTTAATATATTTGGGTGTACTAACGTTTTCGCTCATTGTCAGGATGGGCTAGAATTCATACACCGTGATACCCGGCTTTATGACGTGATCTTTCTGGACCCGCCGTTCCAGAGTGATCATTTGCCCAAGCTGTTTGAAGTATTGCCGCAACACATGAGTGAAGACGGTGTGCTGTACGTGGAATCCGGCGTTCCAGTCGAAGTCCCGTTGCCGTGGCAGGTGGTCAGGTCGGGAAAGGCAGGGCAGGTGTATTACCAATTATTGAAAATGCCTTAGTCACTTTTGTCAGGTGAAGCGAAAATGGATTTAACATGATCAGAGTGATTTATCCGGGTACTTTCGATCCCATCACGCGCGGGCATGAAGACGTGGTGCGTCGTGCCGCCGGGCTGTTCGATGAGGTCATCGTGGCGGTGGCGGAAAGCCGCGAGCAAACCCTGTTCACGCTGGCCGAGCGGGTGGAGATGTCGATCGAGATCTTCGCGGATTTTGCCAACGTGAGCGTGGAAGGTTTCAACGGCTTGTTGATGAACTTCGTTCAGCAACATGATGCGCGCGTGGTGTTGCGCGGATTGCGCGCGGTGTCGGATTTCGAATACGAGTTCCAGCTGGCGGGCATGAATCGCAATCTGTATCCCGAAGTCGAGACGCTATTCCTGACCCCTGCAGAAAAATACACTTTCATTTCAGCCACGATGGTTCGCGAAGTTGCGCGCTTCGGCGGGGATGTCAGCAAATTCGTGTCCCCACATGTGGTGGAAAAATTGCTGAAAAAGAATAAAATCTCACAATAATTGAAGAGAAACCAGGAGAAGCAGCATGGCACTGATGATTACCGATGAATGTATCAACTGCGACGTATGCGAGCCGGAGTGCCCGAACGATGCGATCTCGCAGGGTGATTCCATCTATGTGATCGACCCGAACAAATGCACCCAATGTGTGGGTCACTACGACACGCCTCAATGCGTGGAAGTTTGCCCGGTGGATTGCATACCGCTGGATCCGGGTTATGTCGAAAGCAATGAGCAGTTGCAGGTCAAATATGAAAAGCTGATGGCGGCTAAAAAAGGCTGAAGCGCCATATCCAACGAAAATGCCGCGCTGAAAAGGCGCGGCATTGTTTTATTTGCGGCAAGGGATCACTGCTCCTGCCAAACCCCTTTGATAGCCTCCGCATCAGCACTTGCGCCCAGCGCGGGCAAGCTGTAGAAATCGAGCATAGTGCGCAATACGTTGTAGTGATTGATGCGCTGATCGCTTTTTCCGGCTTGTACCATCGGCCCCACCAGTATCGTCGCGATGCGATTGTCTGACTGGTAATGGTCCTCATCCCAGGTGAGTATCAGCAGGCTGTTGTGTTTCATCGCCCAGTCTACATAAGGCGCGATGTGCATTTTCAGCCAGCTATCCGCGTCTGCAAAACTGCCGTCGTGCATGTCGTTATTGAGGTCAGGGACGACAAAAGCAATGGTCGGCAGTTTGGAAAAGTCCGTCGGAAAATCGGCAAAGCGCTTGTTCACCACGGCGGGCAGTCTGGAACCAAGCCAGTTCGCCGCCGGATTGTGCTTGCGAACATAAGCACCGGAAATGCAGCTCACATCACCCGCTGCGGGCAGCGTCTCGGCGAAACTGGAAAAACTCAATCCCGCATCCAGCAAAGCCGTGGCGAGATTGTCGGTGTCGAAGGAAAAAGGACAGGCATTGTTGGTGACGCCTTGCGTAGAACCGGAGAACAATGCCAGGTAGTTTGGCTGACTCGGATGGGTGACGCCATAAGATTTGGTGAATAACAAACCGCGTTTCGCCAGCGCGTGGATATAAGAATCCTGATTGCGCGGGTCCATGATCTGCATATAGCTGCGATTCTCCTCGATCACTACCAGCACATGATCGGGACGCGGCAACTGCCCGGCTTGCGCGACCGGCACCTGGACTACGGCGAGCAAGGCGATGGCGAGTAAATGGCGCATGGGCAGGTTCATGGGGTTGGCTGGCTATACGGCTACTTCTCGGCGTCCTCGATCTTCTGCTTTGACTCTTCGGTGTTCTTGTGCACCATTTGATCCACGCCTTTGGTTTTTTCAAGTGCCTCGCGTTGCGGGGCGGCGATCTTCGGTGCCGGGGTGGAGTTGTCGCAGGCGGCGAGCAACAGCAAGGCGGTGAGCAAGATGTATTTCATGGTTCCTCCCTGAAACGGTGTGTGAGCCTTGTTTGGTGCGCGATAAGCCGATTCTGAAATATTGCCGGGCGCACTCTAGCATAATCGCGCCGGTATCAGCAGTATCAGCATCACTTCTGGCAATTCCGGCAATAAAAACTGGACCGCTGCCCCTGTCGGATCTGCCTGATCGGCGCACCGCAACGCCGGCAAGGTTCCCCTGCTCTGCCGTACACCCAATAATTCTGTTGGAAGTAGCCGGGCTGCCCGGAACTGCTCACGAAGTCGCGCAGGGTGCTGCCGCCCATGGTTATGGCTTCCGTCAGGGTGGCACGGATCTCTTCGACCAGCTTGGCGCAGCGCGGCAGGCTGAGTTTTCCGGCGGCCAGTTGCGGTCTGATCCCGGCGCGGAACAGCGCTTCGTTGGCGTAGATGTTGCCCACGCCGACCACCACGTGATTGTCCATGATGCATTGTTTAATACTGACACTGCGCCCACGCGTGGCCTGGTGCAGATAGCTCGCATCGAATCCATCCCTACCACAGTAATCTGGCAGCGGCTCGGGCCCGAGCGTAGCGAGCAGCGGGTGGTTCGCGGGATCGCCGCTATGCCACAACACCGCTCCGAAACGGCGCGGGTCGCGCAGGCGCATCAACGTGCCGTCGGCCAGCATCAGGTCGAAGTGATCGTGCTTTTCCGCGGGTGTTTTCGCGGGCAGGATGCGCAGGCTGCCGGACATGCCCAGATGCAGGATCAGAGTGCCGTTGCCGCAATCCATCAGCAGATATTTGGCCCGGCGTTTGAGTGAACGGATGGGCTGTCCGCGCAGCAGCACGGGCAGGTTTTTCGGGATCGGCCAGCGCAGTTTGGCGTTGCGGATCACGACATCGGCGATGGTCTGGCCGGTAAGGTGCGCCGCCAGTCCGCGCCGCGTGGTCTCTACTTCGGGGAGTTCGGGCATGATGGGCTACTTGAAGACCGTCTCACTACTATTAATCCCGGATTGTGCATTAACCACAAACCCCTCCCAGCCTCCCCTTGTCAGGGGAGGGGCGGGTTAGGTTCTCCCCATGATAAGGGGGAGTTAGAGGGGGTTTTGGGCACATTCCGCCTAATGGACAATCTGGGATTAATAACTGAGTGTCTGTCTTACGCACGGCGTCGTTTCCACCAGATATATCCACCCACGCCCGCCAGCATCAGCGGCAAGACCAGCAGGAAGCCGATACTGATGACATTGAGCTCGGACTTGCTGAGCACCAGGCTGCTGTCTTTGGCGGAGCGCGGCTGCAGCGTGATCAGATGCTCTTCGCCGGCCAGCCAGTTCACCATGTTGACGCCCAGATCCACGTTGCCACCGTTGCCGGCGTAGCTGTTGGCGAGGAATGCGCCGTTGCCGACCACCACGATGCGCTGTTCCCTGTCATTGATGCGCCGCTCCAGTGCCATCGCGATGATGACCGGGCCGGGCGTGTCCTGGCGCTTGTCGAATTTGGGCTTGGCGCCGGCAGTCTGGTCTGCGGTCATGTTGCGGCTTACCCAGCCGCGCGCGGCGACCTCCACCAATACGTGATGCTGCCAGTCCGGGTTTTCGTTCCACACCAGCGGACGCGCCGAGGGGAAGGCCGTGATCAGATTGAAATTACGCGTGATTGCGTGGGGGGGATAGGTGGCGCCCAGCGACCAGGTGGAAGGGGCGTTCATTCCTGACGCGGCAGGATCGATCACGATGCCCGGCGGCAACAGCAAGTCGAGGTTCTCGGCCAGGGGTTCAAGTCCATGCAAAGGTTCGGCATCCACCAGCCAGAGCAGGCTGCCGCCACGCGCTACATAGCGCAGCAGCTTGTCCATTTCGCCGGGCATCAGATCGAGTTGCGGCTGGGTGATCGCCAGTACGCTGACATTGTCCGGCACTTCCTGCGCCAGCGCCAGATTCAGACTGTTGAGGCGAAAGCCATTCTGTTTCAGCTTTGCGCCGAACAGCGCACCGAGGTCATGGTTGGCGATGCCATCCAGTTTGCGTTCGCCGTGCCCGTCCAGATACATCACGATCTGGTCGCGGGTGTGTGCCAGGCGCAGCAGGGTGCTGGTGACGATCTGTTCGTTGATCTGGGTGAGGTGCTCGCTGCGCCCGGCATATTCGAACACCATCTCGCCGTTGAGCTGGATATGGGCCGCACGGGCCTTTTCCGCTTCCTTTTCCGGATCGATGAACACCAGATTGAGATCGCTTTTATAGCGCTGGTAGAGCGAAAAAAAGTCGCGAATGATTTTGCGGATGTCGCCGAGACGCGCATCATGTTCGGTGGCATACACGGTGATGTTGACCGGGCCGTTCAGTTGCCTGAGCACCTCCACGCTGGCGGGTTCCAGACTGTTGCTGGCGTTGTGGGTCAGGTCGCGCTGCAGGTGATATCGCGTGGCGAGATAGCCCAGGCCCAGCGCGATGCCCAGCAACAGCACAACGAACAGCAGGTTGCGCAGCGATGGAGCGAGGAAGAATTTACGCATGTCTCACCCGTACTTGCGGTTGTTGTTGATACGGCGCATCGTCAGCAGCAGGAACACTGCACTGAACAGCACGAAGAACACGACATCCCGGCTGTCCAGCAAGCCGGTGTTGAAATTCTGAAAATGGTTGAGCGGCGAGATCAGGTGCCAGGGCGAGTCTTCCGCCACCGCGGCGATGTCGGCCAGCCACAAACCGGCCAGCACTGCCAGTGCGCCGATCGCGGCGATGACAGGCTGGGTGGTGAGCGAGGAGACATACAACCCCAACGAAACGTAGCTGGCAGTAAGCAGCAGCAGACCGAGCAGATTACCCAGCAACAGACCGTAGTCGAGATCCGTGCCGAGCTCCAGCGTACAGATCATCAGCGGCACGCCGGTCATCAGCACGACCAGAAAGGCCAGCAGACCGAAGAATTTGCCGAGCACGATATGCGGGATCGAAAGAGGTGAAGAGAGCAGCAGCGCAAAGGACTGATTGCGCCGCTCCTCAGCGATCAGACGCATCGTGAACATCGGCACCAGCATCATCATCAACAGCGCGACCATGTTGAACAGCGGTGCGGCCACGATGGTCGTCACGCCCGGCGCGTTGGCGAGTTGCGCCAACTGAGGCTGCAGGTCCAGGAATGTCTGCAGCGTGTTCAGGAAGAACCAGGTGAAAATGAATTGCAGGATGGCCAGCATGAACCAGGTCGATGGCATCGAGAACAGGCTACGCAGTTCGCGCAGGGCGAGCAGACGGATCATCGGGTTTCTCCCGCAGAAAGCACATGGGTCGATTTTTCCGGTCCGGTGATCCTGACATATACCTCTTCCAGCGTGGAATGCAGCGGCGTGAGTTGTTCCAGTTGCCAGCCGTGCTGTTCAGCCAGGGTGAGCAGTGCCACCTTGGGATTGTCTTCCGGTTTGTGCAGCACGCGGAACTGCGTGGCATTGAGCGCTTTCACATCGGTGATCCCGGCGATGCTTTCCAGAGTGCTCAGGGGCGGGGGGTTGCGCAGCCCGACGATGAAGCCGGATATATTTCCATGCTCCCGCATATGCTCGCTGGTGTCGCTGTAGATCAGCTTGCCCTGCTGCATGATCTCGACCCGATCGCAGACGCTTTCCACCTCGCTGAGCAAATGGGTTGAGAGGATCACGCTGTAACTATCGCCCAGTTCACGGATCAGCGTGCGTATCTCGAGGTTTTGAGCGGGGTCGAGTCCGACGGTCGGTTCGTCCAGCACGATCACCGCCGGACGATGGATGATGGCTTGCGCGATACCGACCCGCTGCTGATAACCCTTGGACAGCGTGCCGATGATCTTCTTTCCGACCGTTTCCAGACCGCAACTCCGTTTGGTTTGCACCAGTGCATCGGCGATAGCGGAGGACTTCATGCCGCGCAATCGGGCGGAGAAGGTAAGGTATCCGTCAACGCTGAGTTCCCGGTACAACGGTGGGGTCTCGGGCAGATAGCCCAGGTTGGCTTTCGCCAGCATAGGCTGGCGCAACAAATCGATGCCGCAGATCTCGATGTCGCCGCTGTTTGGCGAGAGGCAGCCGGTCAGCATCTGCATCGTGGTGGTTTTGCCCGCGCCGTTATGCCCGAGCAGGCCCAGCACTTCGCCGCGCTTCAATTCCAGAGACACGTCGTTGATGACCAGATGATCGCCAAAGCGGCGTGTCAGGTTGCGGGCGGAAAGCGTTATGTCGGATGCGGCGTTGGGCAAGGTGGGGTGTCTGTCGTGGTTGTGAATTCGGCTAAATATAACCTATTATGCGCGTCCACATCAAAAGCAGTCATGTCATGAACCAGATCAAATACATCATCATCGGCAGTTTGATGCTCACCGCGTGTGCGCAAACACCCGTCCAGCCGACTGCCGTGCATCCTGTCGATATGCCGGATCCTCAGACAGAAGTTGCGCCGGTGCTGCCCAATATCGAGTTGAGCGACGAGTTGCTGTACGAATTTCTGGTGACCGAGATCGCCAGTCAGCGTGGCAATGTCGCGCTCGCTGTCCAGGGCAGTTCGGATCTGGCCAACAAGACGCGCGATCCGCGTCTGGCCATGCGTGCCGCTCAACTGTCGCTGCAGGCCGGACAGTTGGACAAGGCGATCGAGGCGCTCAAGCTATGGCGAGAGGTCGATCCGGCTTCGCCATTGGCGATGCGCATGTACGCTTCGGCATTGCTGCGCACCGGAAATCTGGTCGAGGCCAGCCGGGAACTGGCGAGTGTATTGAAGGCGGATCAGGCCAATGCCGGACACATCTTCTACCAGATCTATCAAATGCTGGCACCCTATCCGGATCGGGAAGCAGCGCTCAAGTTCATGATCGAGCTTGCGCAACCCTATCCGCGTGTCGCGGAAGCGCATTGGGCGGTGGCGCAACTGGCGCAGGCGTCCGGGGACGACAAGCTTGCCCTCGATGAAGCAAGGCAGGCGCGCAGCTTGCGTCCGGAATGGGATATGGCGGTCTCGCAGGAGGCCTATCTGGTGAAGAAGATCGCGCCGCAGCAGGGTCTGGAATTGTTGCGGCGCTACTTGTCGGATTATCCGGAAGCGCATGAGATCCGTTTACAGTATGCCCGCGCGCTGCTCGAACAAAAGCAGTTCAAACAGGCGCGTGACGAATTCCAGCGGCTTGAGGACGATAACCCGGAAAACGCCGAGACCGCTTTCGCGATCGCGCTGATCTCCCTGCAACTGAAAGACTATAAAGGCGCGGAAGATCATCTCAAGCAGGCGCTCAGCAAAGGCAAGAAAGATCAGGACACGGTGCGCTATTACCTCGGCCAGTTGAGCGAAGCGAAGATGAACGATGACGAGGCGATCGAGCATTATCGTCAGGTCACGGGCGGGGAATATCTGTTTGCCGCGCAGATCCGCGTCGCCTACCTGATGAGCAAACGCGGCCGGCTGGACGAAGCGCTACAGCAGCTGCACCAGCTTCAACCTGCCGACAATCAGCAGCGCGTGCAACTGATACTGGTCGAGTCGCAATTCCTGCGCGAGGCGAATCGCCTGCCCGAGGCCTATCAGGTGTTGCAGAACGGTTTGGCTAAGCTGCCCAATCATCCCGACCTGCTGTACGGGGCGGCGATGCTGGCAGACACGATCGGCAAACCGGATGTGTTTGAACAATTGATGCGCAAGCTGATCCAGCTCCAGCCGGATCATGCGCACGCCTACAACGCGCTGGGCTACGGCCTGCTGGAGCGCAACGAACGGATACCCGAAGCCATGCAACTGGTGGAAAAGGCATTGCAGCTCGCTCCCGATGATCCAGCCATCATGGACAGCGTGGGCTGGGGCTACTACCGAAGCGGCAAACTGGAAGAAAGCGTCAAGATGTTGCGACGCGCGATCGCTGTCAATCCCGACCCGGAGATAGCGGCACATCTGGGCGAAGTATTGTGGATGCGCGGGGAAAAAGCCGAAGCCAAAAAGATCTGGCAGGAAAGTATCAAGGCCAATCCCGATAATGCCCCGTTGCAGGCCGTGATCAAGAAATTCATGCCTTGAGCCCAGATTGTCCATTAGGGAGGAATGTGCCCCAAACCACCTCTGATGAAACTACTAGCCATTCAACTAGGCTGTCAAAGAACGACAGTCAAGTCGCTGGTTATAATTCCCCTTGCACCCGCAAGGGGTATACCAAAGGCAGGCAATCCGCTACCCGCTGAAGCGGGTGCGGAATTGACACCGCCGGTGGGTTCCCCGCTGCTGCGCAGCGATCCTTCCGCAGTCAGGGGGAGAACCGAAGCTGCTCCTCCCCTGACAAGGGGAGGTTGGGAGGGGTTTGTGGTTAATAGACAATCTGAGTTGAGTCTTTTTCACACTCGCTTGTTCCAGATTTGCCTGGCCGTGCTGTTGAGCGGCTGTGCCTTGCTTCCGTCCAAACCGATACCGGCCGCGCGACCGGCGCAGTCGGCGTCCAAACCGTTCGCGCTGAACGGACGCATCTCCATCGATCACCAGGGCAAGCGCCATACAGCCGGTTTGCGCTGGACCCATCAGGCGCAATCCGACGAGATATTGTTGCTCGCGCCGCTCGGGCAGACCGCAGCACGCATTTATAGCGATACCCGGCGCGATGCTCAAAAGGCGACGCTGGACGATGGTGACGGGCACCACCAAGCCGATGATGCAGAGACCCTGATGGAGCAGGTATTGGGCTGGCATTTGCCGCTGAGCGGGCTGCATCTGTGGGTGCTGGGCTTGCCGGACAACGATGGCGCCGCGCAGATCGAGCGGGATGACAATGGCCGGATCAGTGTGCTGCATCAATCAGGCTGGGAAGTGCGCTACCTGCGTTACGCCGACACCAGTCCGGACAGTCTGCCTTCACGTTTACAATTGAATCATGAAGACTTGCAAATGCAATTGCTGATCGATGAGTGGGAATGGAATCCGTGACTCAGTGGTTGTGACTGCTGTTTGATTCTCACGCGGAGGCGCGGAGGCAAAAGGCAAGACATGACCAAGCTTGCTTAGCTTAAAATATTTTTTAATTTCGAACAGGGGGATAGGCATGAAGCGGGAATTGAAGAAAATACTTTCAGTGGTTTTGTGGGGAATGCTGGCTTCATCCTGCGTGGCTTTGGCAAATGGAGATTATTATGTTGCTTTGAATGTTAGCAAAGCTGACCTGATAGATGGTTGCAAAGGCGCATCAGCCGGTTGCGAAAAAACATCGTCCATTGCGCGTGTTTCTGGCGGTTATAAATTCTCTCCAACATGGGGAGTTGAGGCTAGTTATGGGTCGTTGGGTAAAATAACTATTCCGGCAAGAGGAGAAGCGAAGGCCAGTGGTTGGGAGCTTGCCATTGTAAATACTTTACCGATAAAAGGCTCACTTGCCTCGATGATTAAACTGGGTATATTGCAGGCGAAATTCGACAATGGCTTTATCAACAGGAGTGCAACTTCCACCAAATTAAGTTTAGCTTTCGGATTGCAATATGACTTGAATAAGGATTTTTCCATCCGAGGGTTATACGAGGACTATAGTTTCATTGGGGATGCAGTAACTGGACAAACTTACGTGCGACTATGGACTGGTGGGGTGGTTTACTACTTTTAAGTTCGCATAGAACGCACCGCGATTCTGCCGGCTATGATGGTTAGCAACATACAACTAAATGGGCTCAAATTGATTTTCACAATGAGAATCGCTGAATGAAACTGACCTGCCCCGCACCCGCCAAGCTCAATCTGTTCCTGCATGTCGTCGGCCGCAGGCCGGACGGCTACCACTTGCTGCAAACCCTGTTCCGCTTCATCGATCTGCACGACACCTTGCATTTTACATTGCGCGAAGACGGTGAGGTGCATCGCACCAATGTCGTCGAAGGCGTGACCGAGGAGCAGGATCTGTGCGTGCGTGCGGCGCGGCTGCTGCAGGCCGAGACCGGATGCGGTCTGGGTGTGGACATCTCGGTCGAAAAGCGCATCCCGATGGGCGGCGGGCTGGGCGGCGGCAGTTCGGACGCGGCGACCACGCTGATCGCGCTGAACCGCTTGTGGTCGCTGGGTTTGACGCGTGCGCGCCTGATGCAGCTCGGCCTGCGTCTGGGTGCGGATGTGCCGGTGTTCGTGTTCGGCGAGAACGCGTTTGCCGAAGGCGTGGGCGAGCAGTTGCAGGCCTATCCGTTGCCGGAGGCTTGGTATGTGGTGCTGTTCCCGCCGGTGCAGGTGCCGACCGCCCGGATTTTCGCCCATCCGGAATTGACACGGAATACGGTTTCCATCACAATGCGCGCCCTTTTGGATGGGCAATGCCAACTTCATAACGATCTGCAAGCCGTGGCTTGCGATTTCTACCCGGAAGTGGCGAATCATATAGCTTGGGTCGACAAATTCGGTAAAGCGATGATGACCGGCTCTGGCGCTTGTGTGTTTGCCGAGTTCGCCAGCCGCGGCCAGGCCGTGGCAGTATTGCAGCAGTTGCCGCAGCAGATGCGCGGCATAGTGGCACAAGGTTTAGCAAGGCATCCGTTGCATGATTGGGTGTCTGATTAAAAAATCGCTTGCAACCGTAGCGAGCGGTTCGAGTGCAAGGCGCACGGAGCGCAGTGACCGAGACATATCATATCGATAGGCGAGGAAGCGAGCACCGCGCTGACAATTTC
>JBDTPM010000069.1:0-7541 GCA_039932695.1 Gallionella sp.
TGGCACCCAGACCGAGAACCGAAACCATCAGGCCGGTCTTGCCATAAGGACGCTGGGGTATCATCGCTGCATTCGCTCCTTGAATAGAGGATAGCTATAACAAAGTAGCTGAAAAAATCAGTTTCAGCGTGCTTTTCCTGGACTCCTGCATTCCGTAGACTTGATAGTAGAACGGGAATGAACAATTTGGTATATCAGCCGGTTCATCTGCGGTCAGCAAACCTTGCCCCGTCTCCGATTATTTACAACGCAATAACTGATGGTGATCAGCGAGAAACATAATAAAACATATTCAAAAGCAGCTTGAATAGGATTACACTCCGGCGGCAAACTATCTCATCATTCGATTTTAAGTTTGGTAACCAAATCAACAATTGAAAACCATGAATATCGCGGATCAAGCCGCGATAATTTTCTGAAATGACAAGGGAGGACATGAACATGATCAGGCAAATTCAAATCGGTATTGCTGTTCTTGCGGCAGGATTTATCGCGAGTGGTTGCGTCAGCACCGGCACTTTCGAAAAGATGGAAGCGGGGAAGAACGAGGAGATCAAGTCGCTGCAGCAGCAGAAGGCAACACTCGAGCAGGACAACGCCGCGTTGAAACAACAGAATACTTCGCATGAGCAGAAGAACACGGCCATGCAGCAGCAGGTCGGCACGCTCGAACAGCAGAAGGCTGCCTTGCTGGCAGCCAGCCAGCAGCGGCAGCAGCAGTACGATGCGCTGGTGCAAGGCCTGTCGAAGGAAGTGGAGAAGGGCCAGCTCCAGGTGCGTCAGTACCAGAACATGCTGGCAGTGGATCTGGCGGAGCAGATCTTCTTCGACTCCGGACAGGCGACCCTGAAGGCGGGCGGCAAGGACGTATTGAAAAAGGTCGGCGAGGCGCTGAAAGGGTATGAGAACAAGGTCATCCGGGTAGTGGGCCATACCGACAACGTACCCCTGGCCAAATCCCTGCAGGGCACATTTCCGACGAACTGGGAGCTTTCGGTCGCGCGGGCGACCAACGTGGTCCGCTTTCTGCAGGAGGTCGGTATCCCTCCCCAGCGCATGGTGCCCTCCGGAAGAGGTGAATACGATCCCGTGGCCCCGAATGACACGGCGGAAGGACGCAAGAAGAACCGCCGGATAGAGATCATGCTCATCGACCAGAGCCTGGAAAGCGAAATGACCAGGCAGACCAACTGATACCCGTTTCCACAGCGGGATCTACGGGGTGATAGTGGTTTAAGTCCCTATCACTCTTGGCTCTCAGCGCATCGGCTGCTGCACGGCCTTTGAATAGGGTGCGCTGAATTTTCGAATTGATGCTGACACCCATCGGCACAGAAATCGATGCGTGATCTGCGCATCCAAATCATTTGACGCGGGAGCATCGTGATGCTGCCGCAGCTATGCCGCGCAATATCATTCGACTTCGTCGACGCGATTATCCTGAAGGATGCGCCTTGCGATGCCTTTCAGATCATCCACTGATTCAAATTTGAACTCTCGCCATAGCTCGGCATCCTTGCGCGACGCCCATTCGGAACTGCCCAAGGGCGCAACTTGACGCGCCCCATAATAATCGGCCACTTCCTGAATCTTTGCATCAGTGGCACCTGCCTTGAATTTGACCAAAATGCTACCCGATTGTTTGGCGGGCTCATCTGTTGCCATCGCGCTGGTGACGATTCCCGCACACAAGCCCAGGCTCGTTGCACACACCAGGATAATCAGCCTCAGCTTGTGAAAATATTCGGATGTATCCATCACATGCTCCACGATTTTTATTTCTGAACAAGTCAGGCTCCTGAAGGAAGACTCTAATCTTCGACCAACAAAACTGTCAATTTTAAATTCAAAGCAGATAGGCGATCAGGTTCCATTTGGTTATCGGCATATCGAACAATCCAGGAGAGGCCATGCGAATCGCAAGGACAAAGTTAAATTATTGCTATGTGTGCTGCCGTACGGTACCGCTGGATTCGTGAGCGCATTATGGTCGTCTATGGCCGACACTGTATACGTCATGCACGTCGACTTACGATACCTGACTGATTTTCAATGGAGGAACACCATGTCGCATACAACACACGGAACAAAAGCACTGCATAAACAAGCTGCCATCGATCGCAAGGCAGCAGAGCACCACCACCAGGTTGCCGATGCCGCCTATTTTCTCGCCGAACACCGCGGCTTCAAAGGTGGTAATCAAGTGGCAGACTGGCTGGCAGGTGAGGCTGAAATCGATGCAGCGCACAATAATGTTGATATCACCGCCGCCCACTAGTGTGCCTTCCCTGCAGTGCGGCATTATCGGGAAAAGGATCATCCCTGGCGGAGGAATAATTCGAACCAGGTCGATTTAATTTTTGATTCCTTCAATTTCGATAGAAGAATGATGCCATGAATACATATTTGAATTTAACCGCCCTTGGCCTGGCAGCACTGTTATGCATCTCTTCGATTACCGCGTGTTCGCAAAAGCCCTCGTCTGAAGAGGTCGCGGCACAAGTAAAGATCGCCATGGATCAGGCTGAAAAGGACAAACAAGCAGCGGCAGCTCAAGTTGCGCAGCCGCCGCAAAATACCCCCGCTCCAGCAGCTGCTCCGGCAGAGCCCGCCGCCCAACAGCCGGCTAAAAAACATGTTGCAGCCAAACATAAGCCGGCTGTACATCAACAAGTGCAAGCCATGCAGGCGGTTGAAAGCGCGAAACCGGTTTGTGCAAACTGCGGGTTCGTGCTGGCGGTGAATGTGATCGAGGTGGAGGGCAAAGGCTCGGGGGTCGGTGTTGTTGCGGGTGGCGTGGTCGGAGGCTTGGTTGGTAACCAGGTGGGCCAAGGGTCAGGCCGTGATCTGGCGACTTTCGCGGGCGTGGTTGGCGGCGCACTCGCGGGCAATACGATTGAAAAGAAAAGCAAGAAGACCAGGAATTACGACATCAGGGTAAAAATGGATGACGGCTCGGAACACACCTATCGCCAGGCAACCGATCCTGGCTTGGTCAATGGACAGAAAGTAAAAATCGAAAAAGATGTCGTGGTTAAAGATTAAGCCATGGATCCATAACAAAACAACGGGGCGCAAGCCCCTTTTGTTTTGCCAGTCGAAAAAACTGGTCTGTTAATACAGCCACAAGAACAACCGAAGTTGCTGCGGTTGCTTTATCAATCTCCAATGGCACCTCACAGTACTCGATGTTTGGCCGGCAGGGGCAGGATCGTTCGCACAGCTGCACCCGCCGATCACTCCCCGATACATGAAAATACCGATCCCGGAGAAAATGATATCTGCTCACGACGAGTGGAGAAATAATGTGATTAGGGCATAATGAGTAACGATGCCAAGGGCAGCAAGATGCATGGCGGGATGAAAAGCCGGTAAATAAAATGCGCAGCGTAACGCGCTGTGCATTGTTCGCCAAGCTCTTGCCGGCTATAAACATTGCCCATTATCTGAGTCCAAAATATACCGAATATGAGCGAACTTAAAACCAGGAAAAATACTGCTCCATCCGAGGATGACTGGGGTTCACCCAACCACGTTCATACTCTCTTGCTGATGGCGGTGACCGTCATCGGGATTTATTTCTGTTTCCGGTTGGCGGAACCATTCTTTCCGGCATTCACATGGGCATTGGCGCTGGCAGTCATGTTTGCTCCAATCTACCGGTGGCTTGAGTCGAAAGTAAAATATCCCAATCTGGCCGCCACGGTCTGCGTACTGTTGGCTGCGCTGATTGTGGTTATGCCGGTGATGTTCGTGGCGGAGCGGATAATTAACGAAGCCTCCAGCGGTGCGGAAACCATCAAGACCATGGTCAAGTCTGGAGAATGGCGCCGTGTCTTTGATGCTCACCCGCGCATTGCGCCAATCGGCCAGTGGATCGAACGGCAGTTCGATCTGCCGGAAATAGTAAATACCGCTACCGCATGGCTAACCAGCACCGCCGCTTCTTTCGTCCAGGGATCCGTGCTGCAGTTGATCGACCTTATTCTGACCTTTTACATACTTTTCTATTTCATGCGAGACCGCAGCGCGGCACTCAAGTCGCTTCGGTTTCTTTCGCCGCTCTCGGAAGCGGACATGAACCGGATGTTTGATAGTGTCAATGATACGGTTCATGCGACCATCTACGGTACGCTTGCCGTCGCCGTTGTGCAGGGTACCCTGGGCGGGCTGATGTTTTGGTGGCTCGGCTTGCCGGCCCCATTGCTCTGGGGAACTGTAATGGCGCTACTTGCTGTGGTGCCGGTGCTGGGTGCCTTTATCATTTGGATTCCTGCGGCAATCTTTTTGTTTTTGGAAGGCAGCGAGGGGAAAGCCCTGTTGCTCACCCTGTGGGGCACGATTGTGGTTGGCGGGATCGACAACTTGATGTATCCGATTCTGGTTGGAAGGCGGTTGAAGATACACACTATCCTCGCGTTTGTTTCTATCGTTGGCGGGCTGATCGTTTTCGGCCCGTTCGGCCTGATCCTGGGTCCTGTGATATTCACAGTCTCCAGATTTCTGCTGGAAATCTGGAGCCGTCAGAATTCGGCCGATCAGGCAAAAGACAAGGCCGGGTAAAGCTGACTTGAACCCTCGCCGTCCTGCCCTTCGCTATGGAGCGATTCTGCAGCAGCGTAGGACAGGACAGCGATATTCAAGAACGAACCGGATCACCGCACGGTGCAGGCGGAATTGACAGCCATTTGATCATCCGCCGATTCACAATCCCATCAGCAGTAACCACAGCGGCAACGTCAGCGCGGACAGCAGCGTGCTCAGCATCACTTGCGCGGCGATCGTGTCGCCGTCGCCGCCCATGCGTTTCGCCAGTACATATGCCACCGTGGATACCGGCAACGCTGCCATTAAAACGGCGATGTGGAAATACACGCCGCTCAGCCCGAACGCCGAAGCCAAACCCCATGCGATGGCAGGCAACGCCAGCAGTTTCACCGCCACGCCATACCACAGCGTGCCGGGGTGGCTGTGCAGCCCCTGCAAGCGCAGTCCCGCGCCGACGGCGATCAAGCCCATCGGCAGCGAGGCCTGCGACAACAAGCCCAGCGTGGAGTTGAGCAGTTTCGGCAACGGGATACCGGCAAGGCTGATAGCGATGCCGCCCGCAGTGGCCATGATCAGCGGATTGAGCAATATCTCCTTGAGCCAGTGGCTCTCGCTGTGGCGCGCCAGCATCAACACCGAAGCGACGTTGGCGAGAGGCACCATGAAGCCCATCAACAAACTGATCGCAGCGAGACCTTCATGACCGTGCAATCCCCCGGCAATGGCGAGGCCTACATAACTGTTGAACCGGAATGACGACTGGAAGGTTGCCGAGAACACTTTGGACGGCGCATGGAACAGATATTTCGCTGCATAGCCCAGCGCGATACCGGCACACATGAACAGCGTGGCGACGATCAGCATCGGCGTGGCCGCGCCCAGATCGATCTCGAAATGCGACAGCGTGTTGAACAGCAGAGCGGGAAAGAACACGTAGTAGATCAACCTGTCCAACTGCGGCCAGAAGTCCTCGCGCAGCCCGAACCAGCGGCGCATGACCACACCCAGCAGGATCAGCAGGAAGATCGGGATGATGGTTTGCGCGACGGACATGGTTGTTCAGCATCCCGAAAATATCATGCGTTGAATGGGTCAGAAACCGTGGTCTGATTCCATTTATTCTTTCTTGTTGTTTATCTTACTCGTTTCTTAATATCCGTTTGAAGTATGCTTTTGTGAAGTCCGGTTTCGCTTTTTACATTTACTTCCGCTTATGCATGCTCAGTGAGAGCATTTCGGCCTGAGCAACGCTCAGACACGCTCCGAATATGAATATGCAACCGGACAGATAGATCCACAGCAGCAATGCCATGATCCCGCCGAACGCCCCGTAGACCGCATTCAATGTGGCAAAGTCCTTCAGGTAGATCACGAACAGACTTTCAGCCGCCCACAAAAATACCGTGGCGCTGAGGGCGCCGACCCAGATTTCGGCAAACCGCGTGTGTCGTTGCGGAGCAAGTTTGTAAAACAGGCTCAGACTGAAGAACACCGTCGACAGTGCGATAAAAAAGCTCCCCAGGCGATATACCCAGGCACGGAAATCATGCATGGGAAATAGCCAACCCTCCGCCATGACCCCCAGCACCGGAACGGCAATGCCGATCAGGACCGCGAAGACGATGATGCCGAACAGGACCAGGCTTTTCATCGGCATCTGCCACCAGTTGTACTCTTCGGCGCCCCAAGCCCGGTTGGTCGCGCTGATGAGTGTGGTGAAGCATTGGATGGCTACCCAGACCAGGAGGAGAAACGCGACCAGGCCTGCCTGCCCGCTCGCATTGACCACGCCGGCAAGGGTGTCAAAAATGTAGCTCTGCATCTCGCCGCTGATCGGGACGTATTTCTCCACGTAGCGAATGACTTCCGTTCCGGCCCTGTTGCGGTCGATAAAGGACGAAGCGATCGTGACAAAAAGAACGATCAACGGAAACAGCGAGAAGAACGCATTGAAGGCAAATGCGCCCGCCCACTGCCCGCCGTCGATCTGCCAAAACTTTTTAATCGCGGGATAAAGTATCGCCCAGGCCATTTGATATAACTGGCGAATTCCCTGAATTATTCTGGAAGACATATTCAGTGTCTTGGTCTCAGGCTACGGATTTGTTTTGCCGTGGACCTTGGAGACGCTTCGTCCGGGCAATGGTTTATCAAACTGTGATCTCCTTCAGCAAGGCAGGAATAATTATCTCTTTGGTTTTTTTGTTTAGGTGCGGACTTGGGACAGTTCACAGCCATCTCATTCGCGCTGCTCGTCACGACGGGACGACTTCGGTGGAGCATGGGACCCGGTTTCTTCCCTTTTTCTGTCGTCCGACATTTCCACGGCAACGGCCGCAGCCTGCTCGGCATGCATGCCTTCAGTGCGGCGCTCGTACTCCTGTTCGCCCCGGTCGTCCTTCTTGCGCAGCGCCGCACTCTCGATGCCTTCCGTCTCGCCCGGCAGCTCCATGCGCAGCTCCTCGACGAGCATCAGCATCGCCGCAGCGACCGGGAGAGCGAGGAGCGCCCCGACGATCCCCAGCAGCGTTGCGCCCACGATCAGCGAAAGGAACACGATAGAGGACGGGAGGCGCATCGCACGTCCGTAAACCACGGGTACCAGCACGCGGCTTTCGAACTCCTCGTAAATGAGCATCAGTACGAAAACGACTATGGTGACCACTGTGCCTTGAGCCGTCGCCGCCACGACAGCGGGGCCCATCGTGAGGAAAATGCCGATATAGGGCAGCACGTCGGCGATGCCGCCGAAAACAGCGATCGCCAACGCGTTCGGCACGCCGCAGGCCACCAGTAGTATGAAAATGAATGTCGCCATGAGCGCGCTCGTCAGGGCCTGTCCGCGGATATATCCGCCGACGATCGTCTCCAGGTTCATCATCACGCGGGAAAGCCGTATATGGTGCGAACGGGGTACGATCGAGTAAAGCGCTCCGCGCAGGCGGTCCCGGTCTATCATCATGTACAGCGCCAGGAAGATGGCGCCCAGGATG
>JBDTPM010000070.1:0-6956 GCA_039932695.1 Gallionella sp.
ACCGTGCGTGGCTGTTGCCGCTTCAGCGGCTTTACAGCCACGGCCTACCCCTTGCGGGTGCCAGCCCTCCCCCCCCAAGTAAGGAGGGAATGATTCGCGTGATGCCGTGCAATTTGGGCTTAAGTCAGTGCAATTACAGTCCGATCCAACTCACATGGGTGGGGACTTCGAAATGCTATTAGTTTCCGGACTTATTCGCCAGCGAAATTTCAATCTGCCACGCGAGAAGTCACCCTTGCCCTAACAATGGTAAACTGATCGCCGTACTCGTTTACCCGCGCGAATGCACAACATGAACCTCCAGCCCGTGTCTCTCGAAGCAGTCCCCATTGGCAGACCTTTGCCATGGCGGCTCTATGACCGCAACGGTTATATTCTGTTTGCGCGCGGAGAATTGGTGGCAAGCCGCGAACAACTTGAGAGCCTGCTCAACGAAGGTTTGATGCTGGACCTGGATGCGCCTCCTCAAATCCATGAGAACGGGGACTGGGCCGGATTCAACGAGGTCGTTCCTCTCGGCTTGTTCCCGCCTAACGGCATCAAGCCGCAGCCTGGTGAACCGGTGCAGCTGCGCCTGATGAACCGCAACCAGCAAACCTATTTTTCCGCCCGGCTGGTCGGATACATCAAGAACATGAGCATACTGGTGACCACGCCGATGGTCGCCGGAACACCGCTGATCATGGCGGATGGCGAGCCGGTGGAAGTACGCATGGTGACCGGCAACAACATCTATGTTTTCCAGACCGCCATCCAGCGCCTGTGCACGAGCCCCACCCATTACATGCATCTGAATCACCCTGCCGAAGTGCGCGTGCAGAGGCTGCGCAAATCGCCCTGGGCAAAGGTGAATTTCGGCGTCAATGTGACCGATGCACAGGGAGGACACGAAGTCGCCAGCATCGTCAATCTCAGCCCGGATGGCGCGCATCTCCGTGCGCCGCGCCCACTGGGCGAGACGGGCAAAGTATTGCGGATCTCTTTCCATGCCACGATGGACGAACTGGGCGCCACGCTGAAAATCGATGGGAAGATCAAGCATGTGTATGCACCAAACACCAGCCGGGTATCGGTGGCCAACATGCTGGAATACGGCATCGCTTTCAACAACGTATCCGCCGCCGACTCGCTTTGGCTGAAAGCGCTGGTCTACCGGCACATCGCCGAGGGCTTGCTGGCTTAGGGGCGGTTGGCTCGGCATTAACAACATTCTCCGCATACGGTGGCGGTTCGCTGAACCGGCCTATGATGCTGTTGTGCTACCATCTCCAGCTACAGGGATAATCAATTGACCTAACTGACAATTGATTATCAATATGACATTTAGAGACATGGCCATGACTCACTCCGCCGCAGACCCGATGCAACAAGACCCGATGCGCTACTTGCGCTCTTTCGCGATCACGATGATGCTTGTCTTCGGCATTGCCGCCTGCGGCGGTGGGGGCGGTGGTGGAGGCGGAGGCACACCGGCGCCGACTGCAGTCGCCGTCATCACCGCACAACCCACCGATCGCAGCGTGATGGCAGGCTCGACCGCGACCTTTAATGTGGTGGCCACCGGCGCCACCGGCTACCAGTGGCAACACAGCACCGATGGCGGCGCCAACTTCACCAATGTAAGCGGTGCCACGGCCGCCAGTTACACCACGCCCGCGACCTTTTTGACCGATTCCGGCAGAAAGTACCGCGTGGTCGTCAGCGGCGCCGGCAACAGCGTCACCAGCTCGGCGGTCAAGCTGACGGTGACGTCCGCAGTAGTAGCCCCCGGCATCAGCGTGCAGCCGACAGATACGCGTGTCACGGCACCCGATACAGCGAGCTTCAGCGTCACAGCCACCGGCACGTCGATCAGCTACCAGTGGCAACTCTGCATGGACACAAGCGTGACGTGTTTAACCTGGAGCAACATTCCGGGTGCCACGTCAGCCACCTATTCGACCTCGGCCACCGACACCACGATGAGCGGACGGCGCTATCGCGTTGGTGTCAGCAATAGCCTGGGTACCTTGCAGAGCGCAAGCGTCACACTGCTCGTTGATCCCACGCCTGACATACCCGCCATTACCAGCCAGCCTGGTGATGTGACGGTTGTCGTCGGGTCTACAGCAAGCTTCACCGTTGCTTTTGCGGGTGTGCCGACGCCAACGCCAAATTGGTTTTACTCCGATGACGGCAGCAACTGGTTCGACCTGCCCTATTCCGGCGCAACCTATACCACAGGGCCAACCAGCCTCAGCGACAACGGCCGGCAATTCTTCGCGACTGTCGCAAATGCCGCGGGCACCGCCACCAGCAACACGGTTACCCTGACCGTCAACGATGTGGCAGTCGCCCCGAGTTTCACCACCCAGCCAGCCGCTGTCAGCATCACCGAGGGCCAAGATGCACAGTTCACCGTCGCCGTCAGCGGAACACCGACACCGGCACTGCAATGGGAATTTAGCATCGACAACGGAGCCAACTGGAGCAACATCAACGGCGCGACAAGTACCGTTCTGAATGTAGCGGGTGCAGCACTGGCCGATAATGCCAACCAGTACCGCGCCGTGGCGAGTAACGGTGCGGGCTCCGCTACCAGCGTTTCGGCCTTGCTCAGCGTGGCTGCGTCAATCGTGATCACCACTTCATCGCTTCCCGATGGTGTAAACGGCAATCCCTACACCGCGACACTGGCCTCATCCGGTGGCACGGGCACCCATACATGGACCATCATCTCTGGCCCGCTGCCGGTTGGTTTGAACTTGGATAGTGCGACCGGTGTGATCAGTGGCACGCCGCAGGTACCGGTGTCGCTTACCGCTACGACGTTCCCCATCGTGATTCAGGTCGATGACAGCTCGAATCCGATACTGTCAGCTCAAAAGTCACTCTCCATCTTGATCAACAACCCTTTTGGTGCACTGGCTGTCGCCAATGCACCAGCCAACACTCTCGAAGCGATATTCTGTCCGCAGAGTGATTTCCCGCCGAGCCCACCACCCGGCCAGGTTACTGTCACGTGGCAGGATCCCGGCGTAGCGCCCGATTTTGAATCTATCGCAGTAGTGTTCGATAGCGTATCTGGGGTGGTTGATAGCGTGGACTTTACTCTCTCCACTTCACCTCAACGCACTTGGTCATGCGATTCGTCAATATTGACGACGGTGCCTGATTGCAGCGGCGTGACGGTTAACATAGTGAATATGAATGGGACCGTTTCATTCACCAATACGGTGTTGGAAGAGAATGCAACCAGCAACCAGATCACGCTGGATGGGTTGCTAACCTATTAGACGCACTAGATGAGTGACTGTATGACAGCAGTGTGACGGCACTCCATCCACTCCTCCCCTGACAAGGGGAGGTTGGGAGGGGTTTGCGGTTGAAGGACAATCTGGGTTTAATAGGCTATCCATCAAGACAACGTTTGTAACACTCAACGTGTTGCGCACCATTGCCCCTCAACCCGGGAGCCTCAATGAAGATACTAGTCTGCGGTGCAACGGGATTCGTCGGCAGGCATCTGACCCGCTCGCTACGGGAAGCCGGCCATACGGTAGTACGCGGGGTACGACGACCGAGTGAGCCGGGCGACATTGCCGTGGATTTCTGCAATGACACCGGCAAAGAGATCTGGCTGCCGCGCCTTGAAGGGATCAATGTCGTCGTCAATGCGGTGGGCGTGCTGCGCGACAGCCCCGGCAACCCGATGCAGAAATTGTTTGCTGAAACGCCGGCTGCACTCTTTGCGGCTGCTGCAGAATCCGGTGTCGAGCGTGTGGTCCATATATCCGCGCTGGGTGTGGATAGCGGCATAGCCACAAGATACTTCTCCACAAAATCGCTGGCCGAACGTGCGCTCAAGACTTTACCCGCGCATCTGCGCTGGTTGTGTCTGCGCCCTTCGGTGATCTATGGTGAAGACGGCGCAGGCGCGAAGATGTTCAGGCAGATGGCGAAACTGCCGGTACACGGGCTGCCGATGGGTGGCCGGCAACGGCTCCAGCCGGTACATATCGACGACATCTGTGCGGCAGCCACACTCTGGCTGGCCGACCCGGACGCGGTCAGCCAGACCGTTGCGGCGGCGGGTGCCGAGGCGACCGACATGCGCGGCATGCTCGACAGCTATCGCCAGCAACTGGGACACAGGCCCGCATTGCATATATCCGTGCCGTCACTGCTGGTCACTGCGGCTGCGCGCATCGGCGACCATATACCCGCCAGCCCGCTGTGCAGCGATACGCTGACGATGCTCTGCGCCGGGAATACTGCCGATATATCCGCATTCTCCGGGCTGCTCGGACGCACACCGAGAAGCTACCGGAATTTCATCGTATAAACCACCCCGCCGCAAGCGGCGGGGTAATTTATTTATTTTTCAAATCTCATTCTGGATGGCGTGGCGCTGTCTTCAATTATGTAAACCTCAATAGTAGGGTGGATAAAACGCCGAAGGCGTGTATCCACCAGCGAGGTGGAAACGCTGCGCTTTTTCCACCCTACAAAAAACACGCCTCAAGGGGCGGGGAATTGAACCCGCAAAGATTGAACAGGATGCCCGGCGATCGAGTCGGCAATAGTGGCCTGTGCAATGAAAATATTCTGATTGAAATCGCCTGAAATTGGGTGTATAAAATAATCGTAGTTCAGGAGTATGGGCACAAGAAGGTTAACCGTTTCGGGAGACGCCTATCGACCACTCAATGATCGTTCACTACTAGCAAGCAACCAAGTCAGTATTCAAAGACTGACCCTATCGGCCTCCCATAAGCCGACACACAAACGCCGCAATGATGCGGCGTTAGATTTTCATACGCCACCCTGCTCACGCCTGCCAAACCCCATACCCTTCTTCACGCAGGCCGATCGCCAGCTCCACTTCCATGTCACGCGCGCCGTCATAAGGCATCGGGTTATAGACTTCGTAGAGCTCGGGCAACAGCCGCAATCCGAACTCCATTACGTAGCGATTGGACTGGATGCCGGCCTTGTGCTTGTCGAAGCGCAGGTCGGGATCCAATCCCGTCATGCCGACGTACACGCACGGCTTGCCCGGGATGTAATCGGGGTTGGCCTTCTTGAATCGCCCTTTGTAAAGAACGTCCTTCGACAATTCGATCACGTAGACGTGGTAGTGATTGCGGCGTGCCATTATTTGATGTGATAGTCAGGTGTCATGCTGGCGGCTCTGCAATGTCCGCATGGATACTATATTGATCGACTTAAACTCGGCGTATGCATGATAGTACAGACGGGTGAGGTTTGCTTCTCCGTCCATGGCCCGGATCTTTATTGTGTCTTTTTGAAAGATCATCGGGCAGAATAGATCAGGGAACCTATGATTAACTCGGAAATATGCCTCGATACATTTTTCGTTCGTCCTGAGTGCTGCGCTTGGCGCGGCGTATCGAAGGATGAACGAAAAACACTCGGCACGAACGGGACTTAATCAGAGTTTCCTTAGAATTTCACGGTTGGTGATTCAGGATCTCTCAGTCTATGGATATGACAAGTTTGGTTTTTCTGCTGCTGTTGGGCTTGCTGGGGTGGTACTGGCTCGACAGCCTGCACGTCCTTGAGGTCGCACGCAAAGCGGGAAGGCAGGCCTGCGGCGAATTGAACGTGCAGTTTCTCGACGACACGGTCGCCAGCATCGGGCTGGCGCTGGTGCGCGACAAATCCGGGCGCAGGGTGTTGCGCCGCACCTATCGTTTCGAATTCAGCGAGACCGGCAACTCCCGGCTGGAGGGCCGGCTGGTCATGCTGGGCGACAAGGTCGAATCGGTAACGATGGAGCCCTATCAGATCCTGCCCTGAACAAACCACCCGGGTCACGGCCCGGACTTCGCGTCATCGAACCACCGTGGGGTAACTGACAGTCTGAGTCAGCAGCACCTGCCGGTCATAGGCCAGCACTGGCGCATCGACTAATGTTTCTTGTGCGCCTCGACGATCTCGATTCGTTCGTATTCCGCGATCACTTGTGCGCCCAGCAACAGCAGCGTGGCGGCCACTTCCATGCTGAGCAGCACGATGATGGCCGTAGTAAGCGAGCCGTACACCACGCTCACCTGCGACAACGTGCCGAAATACCAGCCCAGCGCTTGGCGGATGATTTCCCACAGCAGGCCCGCCGTGATGCCGCCGATCAGTGCGTGATGCGATGTCAGCCTGCCTACCGGCATGAAGTAATAGATCGCGGAAATGAGCAGGATTTCCCCGAGCACGCCGGCAGCATAGATCAGCCAGTGCGAGAAGCCGCTCAGCGACCAGCTATGCCCGAGGATAACCAGATTCTCGCCGCCTATCACGATCAGGTCGGCGATCACGAACGTGCCCACGAACAGCGCCGCACCGATGAAAAAGATGTAGCCGAAGGGCAGTAGCAGCAGGGAAACGAGGATGTGCCGCCTGTGCTTCTCCACGCGGTGCAGAAAAATCACCGAGATCGCGTTCTCCAGTACCCTGAAGCCGAGCGAGCTGAAAAACAGCAACGTGAAGAGCAGCACCCAGCCGATCACCTCGCGGTGACCGAGGAACGCCCGCAACTCCTCCACCACCGCGTTGCCTGCGCCCGGCACCACATACTCCAGCGCCCTGAGTAGTGTCGCCAGCAGCACCTCCTGGTCGATCACGTTCGACAGCGCGATCACCATCAGGATGAGCAGCGGCACGATGGACAGCAGCGCGTAATAGGCCACCGCGCCGGCAAGCAGCAGACCCTGGTTGGCCTGGAAGGCTTTCAGTACCTGGAGCGCGAAGGCGACGGGATTTTTAAGGACGTGGGTTGTTCTGGGGTCAATGAGCTTCATGGGTGTAATGAGCTTCATGGGTTGCCGGGGTTAGCAGCTTGATTCTACCGCGGCTGGCTTGCAACCAATGTGCGCTTCCGCACATTGAACATAAAAGGTAAGCATAAAACCGGCCAAACACGAGTATACATACGTACCCATTCACTTTGAATCTTGCAG
>JBDTPM010000071.1:0-8253 GCA_039932695.1 Gallionella sp.
GTCAGACTCCTTACAAAGCAAAACGCCCCGCCTCAAAAGGTGGGGCGTTTTGCTTTGTGGGTTTGTCACGGTGTAGATTCTGTTGTCAGAACCATGTGATGTCAGAGATGATGTCTAAAGCTTGATATTGCAAGGAATTGCTTTGACAGAGCAATGAGTATTTCCGATAATACGCGCCGATTTTAATGTATACATCACAATGGGTCGTTAGCTCAGTTGGTAGAGCAGTGGACTCTTAATCCATTGGTCGAAAGTTCAAGTCTTTCACGGCCCACCAAATTACAAGGATTCGGGTACTATCTAAGTCCTTTCCTGTTCCGGACATACCGGAATTCTGTCTTGGCAGCGCGCGATCGAAACTCCAAGCACGCAGAAAATTGATGCGCGGCGTGGATTTTGACAGCCGCTTCAATTATCATGACAACGTTGCAGGTCCGATGCGGAATATATGTATTGAGAATTTTAAAAGCTTTGCAGAGACGTAACAAGCAACTTGAGGTGTGTAAAGTCGTGTAGCGTAGGATGAGCCATTCCCGATTGGGTATGGCGATGACTCGGTGACAACGGAGTTGCGCTGAAGAGCAACCCTCAGGTTATGCCGAATCGAACATGCGCAACAATGCTGGCGCACGATGCGTATGCAGAGCTTACAATGAATTGGCGGGTCTCCCCGCATTGCAGGGTGGTGAACCTGGTCAGGTCCGGAAGGAAGCAGCCATAGCTACTTACTGCAAGTGCCGGGGGTAAGGCTCGCCTCCTTTTTTGAGCTCCGGATCAACATTGAAAATCAATTCATGCTGATGTCGCTCTCCTTGGGGTGGCCCGGGCGTATGCAGCAGAAGGTGATTTCATCGAATACAATAGGGTCAAGATGCCCAATTTTGGGGCGCTGTGGAAGTGGACAGGAGTTTTCTGAACGATGGTAACTTGTTAGCTCCGGGTTACATTTTTCAGCAACTGCCTAAAGTTGATATTAAATAACCGGATCAAGGCGTCAATGTCAATCAGGCCCACTTTATTTATTATTTCAGATCGGGTGTGATACTTGTCTGCAACTTCTGTTCTAGCGCGCAAATGGCGGCCTAAGAATTTCGAGCAACTGGTGGGGCAGGAGCATGTGGTTCGCGCGTTGAGTAATGCGCTCACGCAGAATCGTTTGCATCATGCCTATCTGTTCACCGGTACCCGCGGTGTTGGCAAGACCACTATCGCAAGAATCTTTGCCAAGTCACTGAATTGCGCTACGGGTATCACCGCCACGCCGTGTGGTGAATGCAGCGCATGCAGGGAGATCGATAGTGGACGCTTCGTCGATCTGATCGAGCTGGATGCCGCATCGAACACCCAAGTCGATAATATGCGGGAACTGTTGGAAAGCTCGTTGTACGCGCCGAGCAGCGGACGTTTTAAGGTATATATCATTGACGAAGTGCATATGCTCTCCAAGTCGGCCTTCAATGCAATGTTGAAGACGCTTGAAGAGCCGCCCGGTCATGTGAAATTCATTCTCGCCACGACTGATCCGCAGAAAATTCCCGTTACGGTGCTATCCCGTTGTTTGCAATTCAACCTGAAGCAGCTGACCCCAGCATTGATTGCGGCACATCTGCAACATGTTCTGGAGCAAGAGCATATCCTTTTCGGATCGGGAGCCATTGCTTTGATCTCGCGTGCAGCGCAAGGCAGTATGCGCGACGCGTTGAGCCTGTTGGATCAGGCGATAGCGTATTCTGCGGGAAAAGTAGAAGAGGATGTGGTCCGTACCATGCTTGGTACTGTAGACCAAGGGTATCTGTTCGACCTGCTGGAGGCTTTGCGCGAGCAGAATGGTGCAGCTTTGCTAGAGATTTCCGACAACATGTCCATGCGCAGCATAGCATTTGATACAGCACTTCAGGAGTTGTCCTCTCTGTTGCATCGAATCGCGCTGGCGCAGGTTGTGCCAGAAGCGCTTGCCGACGACGAACCGGCGAGGGAGCGATTGCTTGAATTGGCTCATACATTTACAGCGGAAGAGGTGCAGTTGTTTTATCAGATTGCTATCCATGGCCGAGACGAAATCAATCTGGCTCCCGATGAATATGCCGGTTTTACAATGACGATGCTGCGTATGTTGGCTTTTGTACCAGCCAAGGGCGCAGTTCGGTCTACATTGGTTTCTCCTGCTATTGCAGCCAAATCAGAAGTGAAGCCGATTGTGGCTGCTAGTTTGGTAGCGCCAGTCAGGGATGTTTCATCAGTCAGCGGTTCTGCACCAGTTCCGGTCGAGATACCAACAATATCTCTCGTTTCAAACAAAGGGGCTGCAAGTCCCATTGAGACCACATCTGCAGTTCAGCCTGACTGGGGGGTTTTGATCGAACAGTTAAATGTTCAGGGGATGGCGCAGCAGTTGGCGAAGCACTGTACGCTGGATAACTTTAGTGATCGACAGATTACTTTGTGCTTGTCTCAAGAGCAAAAGCATCTTCATGCCAATAAATTGGCCATCGAGAAATTGCAGGCGTGCTTGAGCGAATATTTTGCCAAGCCTATGAGGCTGAACATAGTGTTGGGTGGAAATCAAACGGCTACGCCTGCGGTGATGGAGCAGAAAACCAAGCAATTCAAACAGCAGCAAGCGAGTGATGCGATAGCGCAGGATGGATTTGTACGCGAAGCCCAGGCAGAGTTGGACGCCACCCTGATAGCAGAATCGATCAAAGGGATCAGCTAAACCGATACGACAATACCAGGGGAGTGGAAATGATGAAAGGTGGATTGGGCGGAATGATGAAACAGGCTCAGCAATTGCAGCTGAACATGCAGAAGGCGCAAGCTGAATTGGCTGGCGTGGAAGTGGAGGGGCAGGCAGGTTCGGGCATGGTTAAAGTGATCATGACCTGCGCGCATGAAGTGCGCCGAGTGTCGCTGAATGATAGCGTGTTATCGGATGACAAGGAGATGCTGGAAGATTTGATCGTGTTGGCCATCAACGATGCGATGAAAAAGGCGGAGGCCACTTCACAGCAGCGCATGAGCGGTTTTACTGCCGGCATGGGCTTGCCACCCGGGTTGAAGCTGCCATTCTGATGATGCCGTCTCATTTGGAAGAGTTGATCGGTGCGCTACGCTGTTTGCCGGGCGTGGGCCCCAAATCGGCTCAGCGAATGGCATATCATCTGCTGCAGCGCGATCGCACCGGTGCGCTGGCATTGGCGGAGGCGTTGGTAAAAGCCACGGCCAACATCAGGCATTGTTCCAAATGTAATAACTTTTCTGAAGAGGAAGTCTGTGCTTTGTGTTCATCACCAAAACGCGATGCCAGTTTGTTATGTGTGATTGAAATGCCCGCTGACTTGCTGATGATGGAGCAAGCACAGTGCTATCGCGGCTTGTACTTCGTGCTAATGGGCCGGCTGTCTCCGCTGGACGGCATAGGGGCGAAAGAGTTGCATTTCGAACGATTGGTCAAGCGGGTGCGTGAACAACCCTGTGAAGTGATCCTGGCGACCAATTTCACCGTGGAAGGTGACGCTACTGCACACTACCTGGCAACCCTGCTTCAGTCGCAGGAAGTGAAGGTTTCACGGATAGCGCGCGGCTTGCCGGTAGGCGGCGAATTAGAACAGGTGGATAGCGGTACGCTAGCGCAGGCAGTTTTGGAGAGACGCGAGGTGTCAGCATGAGTGACTTCAGCACAACTGATTTCCATGGATATGATGTGTATGAGTGCGGCTCAGGATTTTCATCCGGGAGCTCATCACTTCCAGAGCTTCGTCACTGTTCTCTTTCCATTACTGCGCTAGCCAGGTTGTGCTGAAGCGATCATGAGCGAGCTCGGCGAAAAACTGCAAAAGGTGCTCGCACAGGCTGGGCTGGGTTCTCGACGTGCAATGGAAGAATGGATAATCGCCGGGCGCATCAAGGTGAACGGAGAATTGGCTACATTGGGGATGCGTGTGGTGGAGGGCGATCTGGTACAGGCGGATCGCCGTACCATTAAAGTCGGCAGTCAGCTTCGTGCCGCGCGTGTACTGTTGTATCACAAACCGGAAGGAGAAATCGTCAGCCGCGATGATCCGGAGAAGCGAGACAACGTGTTTGACAACTTACCAAAATTGCGCGGGCAGAAATGGATCGCGATCGGGCGGCTGGATTTCAATACCAGCGGCTTGTTGATTTTCACCACTTCCGGTGAGTTGGCTAATCGCCTGATGCACCCGCGCTTCGAGATCGAGCGCGAGTACGCGGTGCGAGTGCAAGGGACCATGACAGAAGCACAGATGAATCAGGCTCTCAACCAGGGTATTGAGTTGGAAGACGGTTTGGTCAAGTTTGAAATACTTGAGGATCAAGGCGGAGAGGGATTTAACCACTGGTATCGCGTGATGCTCAAGGAGGGCCGGAATCGGGTGGTGCGACGTGCGTTTGAGGCATTTGGTTTGCCGGTGAGTCGGTTGATGCGGGTACGTTTTGGTATAATCAGCCTGCCTCCGCGGCTGAAGCGAGGCATGACCGCCGAATTGGGCGATGCTGAGGTGGCGAAACTGCTGGATTGGGTAGGATTAACTGCTGACACCGACGAATCGCGACAGGACTTCCCTTCCCCCCGGCAAACTGGCCGGAGGCAATCCGAGCAAACCGCCCATCGTCCGGCGGCAGCTTCAAAGGTCGAAAGACGATCCGCTCCAATCAAGTCGAGAAAAAGTAAAACTGGTGTAAAACGCTGACTACCTCTAGAATCTGCGCGGTTACTTTCGGCTTGCCACCAGCCGAAATATTGAACTATCGGCTGAAACCGTAAACTGGAAATTTGAATGCAAGAGAACGGCAATAAGACCATTATGTGCAGCGTGTTCTTCTTGGATATTGTGGGGTATTCCAAGAAGTCTGTGACTGGACAAATTTCGCTGAAGGAAAGGTTTAACCGTTACCTTTCCACTGCCATTCGCGATGTGCCCGTAACAGACCGTATCATTCTGGATACCGGTGATGGTGCGGCCATAAACTTTCTTGGCGATATTGAAGACGCATTAAAAGCAGCTCTCAGCCTGCGCGAAAATTTACTCGGTGAAGACCCCAATATAGAGCACCCTTTGCGGGTGCGTATGGGGATAAATCTTGGTCCGGTGCGCCTGGTCAGGGATATTAACGGCCAGCCGAACATCGTGGGAGATGGCATCAACGTTGCCCAGCGCGTGATGGGCTTTGCAGATGTAAGTCAGATACTGGTGTCACGGTCCTATTACGACGCGGTCTCTCGTGTTTCTCCGCAATATGCCGGGATGTTCCACTTTCAAGGCTCGCGCACCGACAAGCATGTGCGTGAACATGAGGTGTATGCGATTGGTTATCGTGGTGATAGAACGACCATTGGGAGAGTAGCTAGACTGTATTTTGAACACTCCGAAGGGCCAATGGGCAAGGCATATGCTAATGCCACCAAGACATGGCGTTCGGCCATTGCAAGACTTGATGGCTTGAAAGGGAAGCTGGAAACCAATTTTCGGCAGGCTGAACCCGGGCAGCGCGCAATCTATGTGGGTGTGGGATCTATTCCCTTGCTGATGTTCATCGTTTTGCTGATATACATGGTGGGCCATAATGAAATTCCCGCAAAGCCAGCCGGCATGGACCAGCAGGCGGAAAATTCCATTAAATACGAATTGGCGCCAGTTCCGGTATCGTCAGTTTCGGCAGTTCCCGCTGGGAAGACTGGCGTAGCGCAATCAAACGTCCCTTCCAAAATGGAAACCCCGCAGATCGCCGAGAGCAAGCGGAGAAAAGTTGAATCCAGGCATAAACCCAAAGTCACAAGGCCGAAAGTTCAGGACAAGACAATTACTCATGATGCTGCCGCAAACAGTTCCGACGTTGCTGTGCCAACGAGTGGTTCAGGTGCTTATCTCTCAGTTCGTTGCATCGAGGGAACAGAAGTGTTTCTGGATGGATCCCGCAAGGGCAGGATCAGCGGCTCGGCATTAACCATAAACGCCCCGCCAGGGCCGCACACGGTTATCGTGAGTCACCCGCGCGGGGTCGATTCACGAAATGTAGTGCTTGAGGCGGGTAAGACCGTGCGCATCAACCCCGACTTCTGTAATTAGAGAAGACTATTTGTGATGGTCAAATTTATGCAGATGAAGCGAACAACAGAAACCCATTCGGGTGAACGCGATGATTAGTCGATTGGGGCGCTACGAAGTGCTTGGTGAGCTTGGTCAGGGCGCGATGGGAATCGTCTACAAGGCCAGGGATCCCTTGATAGATCGTATCGTTGCGATCAAGACCATCAACCTTGGACTTGCTCTGGACGAAAAGGATGAATATGAGAGCCGATTCTATCAGGAGGCCAAGGCGGCCGGGCGGCTCAGCCACCCCAACATCGTGACTATTTATGATGTAGGCAAGAATGGTGATGTAGCCTACATTGCGATGGAGTTCCTGGAAGGTCGCGAGTTGCGCGATATCATGAACGATAATGGACTGTTGTCCGTAGATCGGGTGTTGGATATCGTAGCGCAGGTTGGTCAAGGACTCGCTTATGCCCACGAGCATGATATCGTGCATCGCGATGTCAAACCCTCGAACGTCATGGTGGTCCGCGACGGGCACGTAAAAATCACCGACTTCGGCATAGCGCGTATGGCTTCATCTGCGGTTCGCACACAAACCGGTATGGTGCTGGGTTCACCGAAATACATGTCTCCTGAGCAGGTGATGGGAAAGGCGATAGACCAACGTTCGGATATCTTTTCGTTGGGCGTGATGCTCTACGAGATGCTGACCGGGCAGGCCCCATTCAATGGCGACAACGTAAACGCCATCATGTACCAGACTTTGAATGCAATACCTGCCTCACCCAACTCACTGAATTCCGAAGTGCCGGAAATGGTCAATTTTATCGTGGCAAAAGCCTTGGCCAAAAAGGTAGAAGATCGCTATCAGAACACCAAAGATTTTGCAGCCGATTTGCGTGCCTGTCGAGACACTTTGCCACGTTCAAGTCAGAACAAGGATATATCGAGGACACCCGCAACTGGCGAGAAAAAATTGTCGCATGCGATCGATGTATCCGGGCGGACAGGTTCAGGCGAAGAAGATGCCATGTCAACCTCGCTGGCGGGATTGTCCAAGGCGTTTGATTCGACTGCGGCGACCATGCGTTTGGCCGCCTTGACGGCCAGCAGCGTGGATGTCGACGAGTTGTCCAAGACATTCAAGATTGCACGTCCGACCATGGAGGAGATCGCCAAGGCAGATCCGCGGTCCAATTTGCCTCGTGCAGCCGATCGCCAAAGCCGGTCCGGGTCAATGGCTCAACCCGTCAGTGAAAATTTCCTGCGGGTCACAATTTTATTGTTGGTATTGTTGGTCTTGGCCGCGGTTCTTTTCTTCTGAGCTTGAACTGTGGTCCCGGAAAATGGCAATCAAGCCCTCAACGAGCTTTGCTGTATTTCTGCTGTTCATGCACACGGCAGTTGCAACCGTTGTGTGTCTGACCGCCATGCCGATATCGGCCAGACTGGTATTGCTCCTGCTGATCACACTGAGCCTGTTATATCACCTCGCGCGTGATGCTCTATTGATGCTTCCGAATTCATGGTGCGAGATTTCGCCCGATCCGGGAGGTTTGTTTGTTGTAGCTCGAGATGGCTCGGGATTCCTCGGCCAAGTGGCTAACAACACCATCATCAGCCCATACTTCATCATTCTCCGCGTCAACATGGAGGGGCATCACCTGCCGGTTTCACGGGTTGTTTTTCCGGATGCGCTGGCAGCTGGTGTGTTTCGGGAGCTATGCGTCCTCTTGAAATTTTCCTAGCTGCCTTGATGGGTGAGTATGGTCGGTTCCGGTTTCGCCAGTGTCTCCGGATAATCCTTGCTGAAGTGCAGGCCGCGGCTTTCGTGGCGCAGAAGCGCGCTTTGCACGATCAGCTCGGCGTTCAGTACCAGATTGCGCAGCTCCAGCAAGTCTGGGCTGATATGGAAGTTGGTGTAATACTCGTGAATCTCGTCCTGCAGCAATTGGATGCGATGCTGCGCGCGCTGCAGGCGTTTGTTGGTGCGCACGATACCCACATAGTCCCACATGAAGTGACGTAATTCCGCCCAGTTGTGGGAAATGACGATCTGCTCGTCGGCATCGGTGACGCGGCTTTCGTCCCATGCCGGGAGAGCAATGGTTTTCTGGAGGGGTTTGCCGAGAATGTCTTGTACCGCAGCATCGGCGAATACCAGGCACTCCAGCAAAGAATTGCTGGCCAGGCG